>NZ_JAUSPP010000065.1:0-5511 GCF_030656585.1 Rhodonellum sp. | reverse complement strand
AAATTAGTTCGGTATAGGCTTCAATAGAGAAATTTTAAAAGCTAGTGGCGAAAAAAAAGAAAGCGACTAAGTCACTCTTGTCAATGACTTAGTCGCTTTCAAAATTTTACCTTCAGTTTTAGCTACTTTTTCAGTGGCCTCCTGATTAAGTGGTTATTTTTTTTTAGGAGGTTCTCAGTTTGATGATTCCCGAAGCGTGGAGTATTTTTACGATCGGGTAAGTGGGATCAAATTCGTACCATTTTACCGCAAAGTTCGGTCGGTTTGGAAGTTTGTGGTGGTTGTTTTGAAAAAGCTCTCCCAACATCAAAACATCGAGCAACAGGCTGTTTTTGGATTTATCGTTATTGTCAAAATTTGCATATCCATATTTATGTCCACTCCAATTGACGATGGCTCCGTGAACCGGACCCATCATAAAATGAATGGGGAGCAAGAAATACATCCACCAATGGGTCCCAGCCAATTCGAAAACCGAAATGCTCAACACATATATTGTTACATAAAATGCGATCCATCCCAATCTGGATACCATGGAATCGGCAATGAGGTCAAATTTATTCCAATCTGGAACATCCTTTGAAAACCTTTCTTCAGGTTTCAGTCTGAAAGAAAAATACTCATTGTAAATGTTCTTGGTCTTCCACATCATGGTAAAAAGATTTTCGGTATGATGGGGGCTATGGGGATCTTTTGGAGTGTCACTGTAGGCATGATGCATCCTGTGCAGGATCGCATAGGCTCGGGGAGACAAATAGGAGCTCCCTTGACAAACCCATGTGAAAAAGTAAAAAAATCTTTCCCAAAATTTGCTCATGTAGAACATTTGGTGGGCAGCATATCGATGTAGGAAGAAACTTTGGCTGAAGAGGGAGAAATACCAATGCAGCAGGAAGAAGACGATTAGAATCACGTGGGTAATTTGTTTGTTTGATATACCAAAGGTAATGTCAAAATATCATAAAATTAAATCCAATACAAAAAATCAGTCACAGCCTGACATATATCAGCTTTTTCAAATTGGTTTTTCTTAATTTTGCATATTGAAAAGGCATTTCATTTTTCTTACACACTCTTTAACCGAAATATAATGGCTTCATCGAGCAGCGCTTTGAATATCGTTTTACAATTGATCTTGGGTGGTGTTGCAGTTTTGCTGACAAGCTATTTACTTCCAGGGGTGCATGTTGCGGATTTTTTCACTGGAATAGTAATAGCAGCATTGATTGCCTTATTGAACATCACGATCAAACCCATATTGATCATTTTGACGATCCCGATCACCATTGTTACCTTGGGTCTTTTTCTATTGGTCATCAATGCACTTTTGATCCTGATCGCAGCGGCCATTGTACCTGGGTTTTCTGTGGATGGATTTTGGTGGGCATTGTTTTTTGGTTTGATTTTGGCCATCATCAATTCACTTTTGGGAGTGTCTTTGGGCGGGAATAACAAGTGGATTTGATGTTAGGATCTTTTGGGGATGTTTTGGTCTCGAATTCTTTGGTAGGCTGTTAATTTACCAGACGCGTCTTTGGCGAAATGCTTTTGATTGGATTTTGGCACATTTACCACCAAGACATCGAATTCCTCAGGGGTGTTATTTTCTCCCCCAAAGTTTCCTTCATAGACTTCAATGCCAAATAAAACAGGTGGATGGCAATATTCCAGGGATGATTTTTCGATCATGTAAATTTCTTCTTCGGCATCGATCTTAGTTATTCTTTTTTTGTCTGAAATCCCCACGATAATTTGGCCACCCTGTGTGTTCGCAAAGGAGACAAGCGTTTTGGCGATTTTTGACAAGCTGGATATGTTTTGCTTGAAGTCCAGTATTTCACTTTCGGACTGTTTTAAAATTTGTTTGATAAACTCATTATCTTTTTTTGGGATAATCATTTTTTTTATGTTAATTATTTAAAAATTAATCAGTTGTGAAGAGATTGGTTTGTTGATACGGTTTTTCCGTTTTTAAATTAGCTTAATCCGTTGTAAGTTGTCTCCATGAACCCGTTATTTTAAGCTATGAACTATCCAAATGAAGGTTTTGCCCCTGAAACCATCGAGGCTTTAAAAAAAGAACTTAAAGCCAGCAAGAAAACATTTAAAATTGTACCTGGAGAGGAAAACAACGACGAATTTGTCAACTTCTACTTCATTGGCGTCTTTGAAGGAAAAGAGGTCATTTATGATGCTGCTTTGTACACGCTTAGGCTGCATCACTCTTCAGAAATATATGAATTGGCAGAACACGAGGCAGCAAAAAAATTTCCGAATTTCAAAGGAATCCACTATGAGGAAGACGAAAATGGAAACCTTAAGCCATTAAGCAGTGAAGATGAGGAAATTGGTTGGTTTATTACCGAAATCATCATGGAACTGGAGGAAGAAGAAACCGTGAAAGTTCAGGAATTCATTGATTTGGATACCAACCATGATTTTGGAATAGGTCTCGATGCTGCGTTAAACGTGGAGTACATCGATGAAGAAGTAATTTCCAAATTCGTGAAGGAATTCAATGATGATACCATTGAACTTGACGACACCTTATATGCCTTTCAATCCGAAGAGGAAGATGTGGACGATGAAGATTAATTCATTTGAAGATTTAATCTTTTAAGGAACAAAATTCAAAAGCGCTTGTTAAAACACAGGCGCTTTTTTTCTTCCTATGCTAAAAATATCTTGGTCACCTATTTATTTTCACCCACTACCACAAGGGCACAGGTTCCCGATGGAAAAGTACAACTTGCTTCCCGAGCAACTCCTATACGAAGGGACGGTAAGTCAATTTAATTTTTTTGAACCCACTTTAATTGAGGAAAAGTGGATCACCAAAACACATGACCCAGATTATTTTGGTAAGCTCCAAAATCTTTCACTGAGCAAATCGGAAATTCGAAAAACGGGTTTTCCATTGAGCCAAGAATTGATCGATAGAGAAATCACCATATTAAGTGGTTCGGTCCAAGCTTCTCTTTTTGCCTTGGAATACGGAATAGCCATGAATATCGCAGGAGGGACCCATCATGCTTTTTCGGGCAGGGGCGAGGGCTTTTGCTTGCTGAATGACATTGCCGTTTCGGCAAATTATCTTTTGGAGAATGCGCTGGCAAAAAAAATATTGGTCGTGGATCTAGATGTGCATCAAGGGAACGGGACGGCTGAGATATTCAAAAACCAAAAACAAGTATTTACCTTTAGTATGCATGGTGCATCCAACTATCCCATGCATAAAGAAAAATCAGATTTGGATATCGGCCTTCCTGATCATACCGATGATATAAATTATATCAAGACATTAAGGAACAGTCTTCAACCGATCCTGGATAATTTCCAGCCAGATTTCATCATTTACCAATGCGGAGTGGACGTTTTGGCAACAGATAAATTGGGCCGTTTGGGGTTGAGTATTGCAGGATGTAAAGAAAGAGACCGGATAGTTTTGGCCTTGGCCAAAGAAAACGGGATTCCGATCTTGTGCTGCATGGGAGGTGGATATTCGGAAAAGATCAGCCATATCATTGAGGCGCATGCCAATACCTACAGGTTGGCACAGGATATCTTCTTTTGAACTTGATTGTTTTGCTTTTGGGACGAAAACCCATCGATTCTCCTAAGAAAAAACAGACTAAATCCGATTCCTCTTGATGTGTAAAAAATTTCTCTTTTGATGCTTATCGTTTGAAAAAGTCTTAAAAACTTAACCTTTTCAATCAATATGAAAGTAGATGTCCTGAGGATGTCAAGTAAAAACCGTCTTAACGGATTTTAACATATAGGTGTCAAAATTCAATTTGTGAATTAAATACTTTGTTTATATTTGCCTCAAGTTGAAAAAATAAGAAAAAAAACGTGAAAAAATTAGCTAAAGTATTTGGCCTTTTGGCCGTAGTTTCATTATCGTTCTATTCCTGCGGCAAGACAGGTGACTCTTCAACTGCCGAAAACGGTACAGAGAGTAAATCACAAGTCAGTGGCAGCGACCTTAAAATCGCCTATATATTGACAGACAGTGTGATCGCCAACTATGAATTTTTCAAGAAGCGTTCAGGGGAAATCACTGAAAAAGGAAGGAAATTTGAATCAGAATTGGGTACACGTGCCAAAGGATTTGAGCAGGAAGTCGCTAATTTCCAACAAACAGCTACAACCATGACCATGAACCAAGCGAAAGCAAAGGAAGAGGATTTGGTTAAAAAAGAAAGAAACCTAATGACGTACAGGGACAACTTGATGCAGGAGCTTTCCGCAGACGAGTCTAAACTTTACAGTGATGTTTACGATCAAATCCAAGAATTCTTGGCGGAATACGCGGAAGACAAGGATCTTGAATTTATATTTTCCAATACACGAGGTGGCGCTATTTGGTACTCCAAAAAAGCGTTTGACATCACAGCAGAGGTGACTGAGGCATTGAACAAAAAATTCAGTTCCACACCAAACACAGCAACAGATAGTATTGCCAAATAAATATAATTTTATACGACACGAAAAAAGCCCGATTAAATCCCGGGCTTTTTTCGTGTCGTATAAATTGGTACTTTTGACCCAAATTAAAACAAAGGATTCATGAAAATCACTGAATTTTTAAAACACAATTACAGACATTTTAATGCAGCCGCATTGATAGATGCTGCTGATGGCTACAAAGCCCACATGGACAATAACGGTAAAATGATGATCACGCTTGCTGGGGCCATGTCCACGGCAGAGCTAGGGATTTCATTGGCCGAAATGATCCGACAAGACAAGGTTCAAATCATCACCTGCACCGGTGCTAATCTTGAAGAAGATGTGTTCAACCTGGTTGCCCATGATTATTACGAAAGAATCCCGAATTATCGAGATCTTTCTCCTGAACAGGAACAAGATTTGGTAGAACGTCACATGAACAGGGTTACAGACACCTGTATTCCAGAAATGGAAGCCATGAGAAGGATTGAAAATGTAATTCTTGAAGAATGGGTTCAAGCCGATCAAGCCGGAGAAAGTTACTTCCCACACGAATTTTTCTATAAAATCCTTTTGTCGGGCAAGTTGGATGCGTCCTTTCAGATTGATCCCAAAGACAGTTGGATTTTGGAAGCAGCCAAAAAGAACCTTCCGATAATTGTACCGGGATGGGAAGATTCTACGTTGGGAAATATGTTTGCAGGCCATGTTATTACAGGTGATGTCAAGAATGTCCATACCGTTAAAACCGGTATTCAATACATGATGTTTTTGGCAGATTGGTATACCAAAAATGCTACAGAGGACAGTACTGTTGGCTTTTTCCAAATAGGAGGAGGCATCGCAGGTGATTTCCCAATCTGTGTGGTACCGATGCTTCATCAGGACTTGCAGAGGACAAATGTTCCATTATGGGGATATTTCTGTCAGATCTCGGATTCGACAACTTCCTATGGTTCTTATTCCGGCGCAGTGCCGAATGAGAAAATTACTTGGGGGAAATTGGGGATAGCCACACCCAAGTTTATTATAGAATCAGATGCAACCATTGTTGCA
>NZ_JAUSPP010000064.1:0-12485 GCF_030656585.1 Rhodonellum sp. | reverse complement strand
TTCAAACTCTTTGGGAGTTTAGCTCAGTTGGTTCAGAGCATTCCGTCCAAAACGGAAGGGTCGAGGTTGGTAATATCTCAACTAAAATCTCATTATTCTAACCAAAAGCGGTTAGAAAATTTATTCAAACTCTTTGGGAGTTTAGCTCAGTTGGTTCAGAGCATCTGCCTTACAAGCAGAGGGTCGGGGGTTCGAATCCCTCAACTCCCACAATTATTTGATTCAGAAGATTTTACTTCAAACGGAAGGGTTGCGGTCTCGGATCTTTAAACTATCAAAATATGCCTCCAACGAGGCTTTTTTCATTTTATGGCCTATCATTTTTACATATTGAGTTCCAGAACCCTTCAAAAATATTATTTAGGCCATACCGGTGAAGTTTTGGAGGAAAGATTAAGGAAGCACAATTCCAATCACAAAGGATTTACCGGCCGGTCAAATGATTGGGAGGTGATTTATTTTAAACCTTTCGGGACAAAAAGTTTGGCATATAGACGAGAATTGGAAGTCAAATCCTGGAAATCAAAAGCAAGGGTTGAGGCACTGATCAAAGGCCACTTGCCTGATTTCAAATTATGAAATGATATTTGTTTCAGACCATTCCGTTTCAAACGGAAGGGTCGGGGGTTCGAATCTTTAAATTACCAAAACATGTCTTGAACGAGGCTTTTTTTGTTAAGGACGAAATATCATTTTTCAGTAATCCAAAAATTTGCAAACATCTTCTGGCCTGACCAATTTTATAAGATTTGTTTTTACAAAAGAAAAGCGCAAACCACAGGTTCACGCTTCCCAATCATTTTATGAGTGTTTAACGATCAATAGAGATTCACCAAGAATCCTGCCTTAAACCATCTTCCCGGCATCTGAACAAAGCCAGCCTCTACATAATCGGTATTGGTGATGTTTGAAACTTCGGCGAAGAATCCCACGGTTTTCATTCTGTTGTAGTCTGCCCGCGCATCAAGAAGGAAATAGGGGTCAAGGGACATTCTTTCTATATACCTCGACTTCACATTGAGTTCCAATTTTTTCAAGAACTCCATTTGGATTCCCCCAATGACTTGGTGGCGTAATGAATTCAGCGCATATCTAGATTCCAAACCCTCTGCTTGATCTAGGTTGGCGTCGATATAATTATAACTTAGGGAAACATCCTTGATTCTTGCCATTTTGGGGCCTGAATTTAGGCTGTATTGGATGGCGGCTTCAATTCCCTGGAAATTAACCTGACTGATGTTTCTAGGAGTCCATTTATTTGGGTTAGGAGAAATGTCGCTCGGTTCACGGTTCCAATCGATCAGGTTGTTGGTGTGGCGGATAAAATAGACTGCTTCAAACCTGACATTTCTCTTGGATAATTTCCATCCCAATTCAAAATTTTGGGCTTCTTCTGGCAAAAGATTGGGATTGCTTTCGTTGCTTGGATCTTGATAATAAAGTTCTGTAAAGGAAGGGATCCTAAAGCTTGCACCATAGTTGGCATACAATCTTGAATTTTCATTCATTTGGTAGCCAATCTCTGCTCCGGGAAAATGCTTCCAACCATATTCATTATAATAATTGGAATAAATGCCTGCCCTGAAATCTACTTTTTCAGAAAACTCAATCCTATGCTCGGCAAATACCCCCAGAAATTCGCGATCTCTTATTCCGAGATTACTGCTTTCTATCTTTTCTTGGCGCACTTCCAATCCCAAACCACTCACACCATATTTGCTATTATAGCTTCCATTTGCTTCCAATGCGAAAACATCGGAGGTGTGGAGATTGGTGAAAAATTCTGGCTCGTTTCTTCTCAATCTGAATTCATCGTTTGTTCTTCTCCAATATCCCCTCGTCTCAAGTTTAAAATCTTGGTACCTATAGGTATGGCTGAGTGCGGACAAAAGGGTTTGGATGCTTTCCCACTGATCAGGGAAAGAATTGGTGTAAAAACCATTGGCACCAAAGGAACGGTCTGAATAGCCAACCATCGCCTTCAGTTCGTTCTTTTCATTCAATTCAACGCCACCTTCATAAAAGAGGTTGGTTACTTTGAAATCAGAATTATACCAATGTCCGTCTGCAGCATCGTGAGAGATGGAAAGCGTCTGTTTGTATTTCCCGACGGGTAAGGAGGAGACAATACTGCCACCTCTCATCCCAAAGTCACCACCAAATCCCTGAATGCTCAAACTTTTCTTTTCGGGAAGATTGGTGATCACATTGATGGCGCCAGAATAGGCATTTTGTCCATAAATACGGGAGGCAGGTCCTTTTAAAACTTCCACTCTTTGTATGGCCTGCAATGGGATGGGGACATTCATCAAATGGTGTCCAGTCTGGGGGTCGGTGAGTTTGATGCCATTGATAAGCATTAAGGTTTGTTCAAAGCTGCCTCCCCGGATCCCGATGTCCCCTTGTACGCCGCTTATTCCTCTTTGCCTGACGTCTATCCCCGGAGTGAAGGAGAGCACTTCCTGTAAACTTCTGGCTGGAGTGGTCTCTAGATCTTTTCTGTTGATAACATTGATGTTTCTAGATACTTTGCTGAAGGGAATTTCAATCCTGTTTTCTCGGATGATTATCTCTTTAAGATCAATGGCTGTTGTATCATTTTGAGCATTGACTGAAAGGGCAGACAATACCAAACTGGAAAGGAGTAAACTTTTTCTCATTGAATAGGTAGGTGAATTTTGGACAAATAAATGCTGTTTTGCCTCTAAAAACAAATCAAGCGGAATTCTTTTCATGGGTATATATTCTTTCCTTTCTTTGAACATTTAGATTTTTTGTTCCGTATTGAATCTGTATTTTAGCCTTATTATTCATTATTATTTTAAAAAATATGAGACAATTGAGATTTAAAATTTTGTTGTTTTTTTCAACTATTTTGATTTGCTTTTCCATTCAAGGCCAGCAGGTAAAGGACAATAAGGATGGAGCGTTTACTGAATTGGGATACAGACAAGGTTCTGCATACCGTACCGCCTCAGGAAAACCTGGGCCTTTTTATTGGCAAAACAGAGCGGATTATGCCATTGAGGTAACTCTGGATGAGGAAAATAACAAGATAAAGGGCAAGGTCTCCATCACTTACAAAAACAATAGTCCCGAGGCACTGGATTTCGTCTGGTTGTATTTGGAGCAAAACAGGTTTACCGACAGCTCCAGAGGAACGCTGACTTCCCCGATCCAAGGAAATCGATATGACGGGGATACTGATGGGGGTTACGCCATCAATAATGTCAAAGCTCAATTGTCGGGAAGAAACAAATCTGTTTCAAATGAATACCTGATAGACGATACCAGAATGCAAGTGTTTTTTGCAGAGCCGATTCCTGCCAATGGTGGTCAGGCGACTGTTTCCATGGATTTTGAGTATAAAATCCCACAAAAAGGGATGGACAGAATGGGCAGGCTTAAAGTGAAAGATGGAACCATCTATGCCATGGCACAATGGTATCCAAGATTGGCTGTTTTTGATGACGTCAGTGGTTGGAATACGGAGCCCTATCTTGGCGCAGGAGAGTTTTATTTGGGTTATGGAGATTTTGATTATAAAATAACCGTTCCTTTCGACCACATTGTCGTTGGTTCTGGGGAATTGATCAACCCAAGCCAGGTGCTTACCAAAATCCAACAGGATAGTCTGAAAAAAGCTTCCCAAAGTGATGAGCGGGTATATATCATCAGTCCTGATCAGGTAAATAAACCTGCCACAACAAGACCAAAACAAGAAGGTACAATGACTTGGCACTTTAAGGTTCAAAATGCCCGTGATGTGGCTTTTGCTTCTTCCAAATCATTCATCTGGGATGCGGCACGCATCAACCTGCCAAGCGGGAAAAAAGCGATGGCGCAATCCGTCTATCCCATCGAATCTGATGGGGAAGGTGCTTGGGGAAGATCCACCGAATACAGCAAGGCATCCATAGAACATTACTCCGAAATGTGGTATGAATACCCCTATCCATTGGCGGTCAACGTGGCAGCCGAAATCAACGGGATGGAATATCCTGGGGTGAATTTTTGCAGTTGGAAATCCACTGGAGAAGCACTCTGGGGAGTGACAGACCATGAATTTGGCCACAATTGGTTCCCGATGATCGTAGGAAGCAATGAGCGAAGACATGCATGGATGGACGAAGGTTTCAATACGTTCATCAATTATTACAGCAACAAAGCCTTCAATAATGAAGAATACAGCAACGACCTCATCCAAACGCGGAATTATATTGGCTGGCTGACAAATGAGGAACGAGAACCACTCGTCACTGCCCCGGATAGAGCACAGACAAATAATCTAGGAATGATTGCCTACATGAAGCCTGCCTTGGGCTTGGTGATGTTGCGGGAGTATGTTTTGGGAGAGGAGCGCTTTGACAGGGCTTTCCGCTCATACATCAAAACGTGGGCTTACAAACATCCACAGCCCAACGATTTCTTCAATCACATGGAAAGTGTGGCCGGAGAAAACTTGAACTGGTTTTGGAAAGGTTGGTTTTATAGCAATTCGAATATCGATTTGGCCATAGATGGTGTATATCCATATGGCGCCAATTACGTGGTGGCACTTTCAAGCCGAGGGGAAATGCCTATGCCCGTACTTTTGGAAATCACCTATGAAGATGGAGAGAAAGAGCGAAAAATGCTGCCTGTAGAGATTTGGTTCAAGGGAAACAAATGGAACCATTTACTCAAAGTGGATAAAAAAGTAGTTGCTGTGGAAATCGATCCTGATAAAATCATCACGGATATCAATGTGGCCAATGACAGGTGGCCAATGAAAATATACCAACAATAAAAACAAACAGCTGACCGAAACCGGTCAGCTGTTTGTTTTTAATAGTCATCGTTGATTTCGATCCAGTAACCATCCGGATCAGTGAAATAAATTTGTTTGATCCCGTCGGGGCGAATGTTTACCTGGTTTTTATTGCCTGGCCAATCCTCAAATTCAATTTTTTGCACAGCCAAATTGGCAATAAAAGCATCCATGTCTTGCACACTAAAACAAAGGTGATTGATTTTGTTGATAGTAATCGGTTCCCAAGGTGCTTCTATGATATGCAGGGCAACATTGTTTCCAATGTCATACCAGGCATGGAGGCCGTCCTTAAAAGGCTCATCGATCTCCTCGAATTGTAGAACGTTACTATAAAAATCAGCGCTTTTTTTCAGGTCGCTGACGTAAACAGCGATATGCGTGATTTTTCCTTGGGCAAATATAGGGTTACTCATGACACATAATCCAATGAACAGGGAAAGGTTTATCAATAGCTTTTTCATGGCTTTTAGGTTTAGAAACCCAAGTTATGTTTTTTGACTTCGCCAAAAAAGGAAAGCCGGGTGGAGTCTATAAAAGGCCAAGCATTCGTGTTGACCTTTTCATTTGATACCCAATAAAAAGTCGGTTTCAATTGCTTTTGAAACCGACTTTTTGGTGCTAGGATACATTCGTTTATTTTAGTTCGCTTTTTCAGGAGAGAAAGCTAATTTTTCTGCTTCATCAAAGAGCAATATTGCACGGAGGTAAACCTCATTGATGTCATTTATCACTTTGTAGAAAGCATTTTCGCCATAAATACTTTGACCCATTTGTGCTTTGATGACAGTTTTTAGGTATGCTTTGGATTTGTTGAAATCTTTCTCCTCGAATTTGACTTTTTTACTCTCACCCAATTTGATCAATGATTGCAACATCTCCTCAGAAACCTGGTATTTTTTGTAATACTCCTCAAAGGACATTCCATCAAATTTTTTCTTGTTTGTATCAAGATAATCCAAGATAAACTCTCTTCCTGCATTGGAATTGAAGAGTCTATTGACATAGCTGCTGCTCATGGTCGTGTCAAGAGGTACAAAATAATCCGGCATAATCCCTCCGCCACCATAGACAATCCTTCCTGCGGGAGTTTCGTATTTCAAGCTATCATTGAATTTGATGCTATCGGCACTGAAGAATTCGCCATGTTCATATCTGTTGGCAAAATCCATTTCGTATTTTTGATCTTTTCCATATGGCTTCTGGATAGATCGACCAGTAGGTGTGTAATACCGGGCAATGGTCAATCTCAATTCTGCTCCATCTGACAAATCGATGGGAGACTGTACCAAACCCTTTCCGAATGACCTTCTTCCGACGATCAATCCACGGTCATTGTCTTGGATGGCACCGGCGACGATTTCGGAGGCAGATGCACTTCCCTCATTGATTAATACAATCACCGCACCGTCCTCGAAATTCCCTTTTTTCACAGCATAGGCTTTTTGGTTGTATCGGTTTAATTTCCCCTGCTGGGAAACGATCAAAGCATTGTTGGAGAGCATTTCGTCAGCCATACTGATTGCTGCTCCCATATATCCACCTGGATTGCCTTGAAGATCGAGTACAAGCTTTTTCATACCCTGCTCCTTCAACTCAACAACTGCCTTTTTAAACTCTTCATAAGTTGTCGCTGCGAAACGGGTCACTTTGATATAGCCGATTTCATCATTGACCATGTAAGAGGCATTGACGCTGTATTGTGGTATTTTGTCCCTGATAATATCGAACCGGATCAGATCCTTTTGTGATTTTCTCTTGATGTCCACGGCGACTTTGCTGCCATTTGGACCTCTAAGCAATTTAAAAACGTCATTATTGGTGATGCCTGTGCCTGCGACGGTCTTTCCATCCACTACAATGATTTGATCACCAGATTGGATGCCAAGCTTTTCAGAGGGTCCACCAGTGAGCGGGGAAACCACATAAATAGTGTCTCTGATGATTCCAAATTCCACCCCAATTCCGTCAAAGGCGCCCTCCAACTCGGATCTTGCCGCTACTGCATCTCTTGCTGGGATGTAGCTGGAATGCGGATCAAGCTTCTCAAGCATTTTGCCTATGCCAAACTCCACCAGTTCGTTGGTGTTCACGCTGTCCACGTAATCCCGATTGATGTAAGTAATGATTTCCTGAACTTTATAGATGGCTGCTTTGAGATCATTCCGATCCGTTTTTGGCTCCGCAAATGTAGCCCCTATCCAAATGCCGGCAGAAATAGCCAAGGCAAGAATGATGGGAAGTCTTATTTGCGATTTTGTGTTTTTGATTTCGCTCACGTTATCCTGTTTTATTGAATGGGGTTTTCTTTTTTATTAGGGCAATTTCAAGATGTTGAATTTAACTCTAAACAACATTTAAAACCATTTCGTTTTTATTAACGCAACAAATTCAATTTAGGTAGTGAATTTCGCCCAAATTAGCCCAAAAAACTTTACTTTTGTATTTATGATGGATTCCAAAGATATTCATAAAAGCCCGATCAAAGACCTGATTTCAGAAAATTATGTCTTTGCATCGGTTTTGCATTACTTTGGAATCAGTTTTTTCCTTTACGAAGAAAATTCCCTCCAAGAGGTTTGTCAGAAATTCAAGGTAAATGCGAATCAATTGGTTTCGGAGCTGGAATCCATTGCCAACAGAAAGGAACCCACTTCTGAAGAATTGTATTTACACCCCATAGAAGTCTTGGTGGCCTACCTCAAAAAAAAGCACTACTATTTTTTAAGACAGGAACTGCCTTTTTTGTCCAGTATGGTTTCAGGAATCAAACAGGAAAACGAATTTGAAGCAATTCTGGCGGATTTAAGAATGATGTTCCCCCTTTTTGTGGAGGATTTTATCCATCATGTCCACGAAGAAGAAAACAGGCTATTCAAGCGCATTCAATTGTTGCACGAAATAGAAAGGGATGAATATAGATTGACGGATGCCATCATGATTTTGGAGGGAAGTCCTACGGCCCGCCTTGCCGAGGCGCACGAAGCCCATGACGATGAAATGGAAGGTATCAGGAAGTTGACAAAGGACTATTTCTTGCCTTTGGATGCTCCGATCAGCATGAAGGTTTTGTACCACGAGCTTCAGAATTTTGAGAGGGAACTGATTATCCACGCCCAAATCGAAGATCAGCTTTTGTTTCCAAAGGCGGTCGAGTTGGAGAGGGAAGTGTTGAGAAAAATCAAAAAGAAAATTAACAGCAATTGATGGGGAGGGTGATAGCAATAGATTTGGGAACCAAACGGACCGGAATTGCGGTTACCGATGCGCTAAAGATTTTGGCCAATCCTCTGGAAACAGTAGAGACCCCCAAATTAATGGACTTCTTGGCGGATTATTTCAAAAAAGAACAAGTGGAAACCATCGTTTTGGGATATCCGAAATCACTTGACGGCTCCGACAATGAAATGACTCCCAGAGTCATTAGCCTAAAGGACCGTTTGTCCAAGATGTTTCCAGACAAAAAACTGGTACTGGAAGACGAAAGATTTACCTCCAAAATGGCCATGCAAAGCATGATCACGATGGGGAGCAAGAAAAAAGACAGAAAAGAAAAAGCCGGCAACCTGGATAAAATCAGTGCTGCCATTATATTACAATCCTATTTGGAACAATTATGATTTATCCGATAGTCGCATACGGAAACCCAATATTGAAAAAAGAAGCCGAAGAAATTCGGGAAGGGGATGATCTATCCACCATCATCAAAGACATGTACGCCACGATGGATCATGCCAGTGGTGTAGGTCTTGCTGCCCCACAAATCAACCAAGGAATTAGGCTCTTTGTCATTGACAGCAGTCTGATGCTGGACGAAGAAGATACCGAAGTAGGCGTGAGGAGAGCTTTTATCAATCCGATTATTCTCGATGAATATGGAGATCATTTTGGTTTTGAGGAAGGCTGCCTGAGTATTCCTGAAATAAGAGCTGAAATTATCAGGCCTGAAAAATTAACCATAGAGTATTTTGACGAAAATTGGACCCTTCGCGAAGAAGAGTTTACGGGTATGACTGCTAGGGTAATCCAGCATGAATATGACCATCTTGAAGGGATACTTTTTATCGATTATTTGAAAGGCCTGAAAAAAAGAATGGTGCAGAGCAAATTGATTGACATCAGTAAAGGAAGGATTTCCACGGATTACAGGATGCTCTATCCTTTGAGATAATAGTTTTGCCAATGGGAATCTCCCATTGGTTTTTTTTTGAACTTCTGAATTTTATGGAAAAACCTAATATCGGACTTTTGAAGATTGCAATGGTCCAAACCGATCTTTTTTGGAAGGGAGTAACGGCCAACTTGGCGATGCTGGAGGAGAAAATCTGGACCATAGACCAACAGGTGGATTTGATCGTTCTCCCGGAAATGTTTTCCACGGGATTTACGATGGATGCAGCCGAAATGGCAGAACCCATGAATTTCACTACCTGCAAATGGATGAAACAAATGGCGGCCCAAACCAATGCTGTTTTGACCGGAAGCATCATCATCAAGGAAAACTCGAATTATTACAACCGCTTGCTATGGGTTACGCCTGAAGGCCATGTCTCCTGGTACGACAAGCGGCACCTTTTTAGGATGGCTGAGGAAGATCAAAGTTTTTCAATGGGTTTGGGCCGAATCACGTTCGATCTGAAAGGATGGAAAGTGTTTCCGCAAATCTGTTACGACCTTAGGTTTCCGGTTTGGACAAGAAACAGAATGGAAAATGGGTCTTTTGAATATGATCTTGTACTTTTTGTGGCCAATTGGCCAAGTCCACGTATCAATGCCTGGGACATTCTACTCAAGGCAAGAGCAGTGGAAAACCTGAGTTATGCCATTGGTGTCAATCGGGTGGGGCAGGATGGAAACGGAATTCCTTATTCAGGGCATTCTGGTGCCTATGATTTCAAGGGGGCACAAATCGCCTTCTCCGAAATAAAAGAAGAGATTCTCATAGTGGAACTGGACCATCAAGAACTGGAGCATTACAGGGAAAAATTTCCGGCATGGAAGGATGCCGACGATTTTGATATCCGTTCATAAAACAAGGGGCTTACACAAGGAGCCGATTCTTTGAAACTGCGATATTTTCCGTATTTTAGCCCAAATTTGTGGCTTTCACCCTTTGCGAATTGCTTCAAAGAGAAATCATCCTTTTTCAAAATGTTAAAATTGCTTGGGAGTCCTTCACCTATCAGGAGAGGGCTCAAATAATCAAAAAGAAAAACCATTTAACCATACAAATCAGAAAAAATGACTGCTAAAAAAGCTAAAATTCTTTATACCCTTACCGATGAAGCACCGGCCTTGGCCACCTATTCTTTTTTGCCCATTGTAAAAGCATTCACGGAGTCTGCGGGAGTAGTCGTGGAGACTCGGGATATTTCCCTTTCGGCTAGGATTATTGCCCAATTTCCCGAATATCTAAAGCCCGAACAGCGTGTCAACGACGATCTTGCAGAACTTGGGAAAATTGCCAAAACTCCGGAAGCCAACATCGTCAAATTGCCTAATATCAGCGCTTCAGTCCCGCAGTTAAAGGAAGCGATCTTGGAATTGCAGCAGCAAGGCTATGCATTGCCGAATTATCCGGAATCCCCTAAGACAGAGGAGGAAAAAGCCATTCAATCCAAATATGACAAAGTAAAGGGAAGTGCAGTAAATCCCGTTCTCAGGGAAGGCAATTCCGATAGAAGAGCACCGCTTGCTGTCAAGCAATATGCCAAAAACAATCCCCATAGCATGGGGAAATGGAGTGCAGATTCCAAAACCCGTGTTGCCAGCATGACCAAAGGTGATTTTTACGGAAGTGAAAAATCATTGACTTTGGAAAAATCCGTTGCTGTGAGCATTGAATTTGTCAATACTGCCGGAGAAAACAAAAAACTCAAAAGCAATCTTGCCTTAAAAGAAGGTGAAATCATTGACGCATCTGTGTTGAGCATAAAAGAACTCAATGCGTTTTTTAAAGCCCAAAAAGAAGCTGCAAAAAAAGATGGGGTATTGTTTTCCTTACACCTGAAAGCCACGATGATGAAGGTTTCGGATCCGGTGATTTTTGGACATGCGGTGAAGGTATTCTTTGCGCCTGTATTTGAAAAACATGAAAATGAATTGAAAGAAATCGGCGTTGACGTCAATAATGGATTTGCGGACTTGGTTTCCAACCTTGGGAAGCTTCCTTTGAACAAGAAACAAGAAATAGAAGCAGATATTCAGAACTGCTTGGAAGAAGGTCCTGGATTGGCCATGGTCAACTCTGACAAGGGAATAACCAACCTCCATGTCCCAAGTGATGTCATCGTCGATGCGTCCATGCCTGCCATGATCAGAACTTCGGGTAAGATGTGGAACAAAGACAACAAACTTCAAGACACCATCGCCGTCATTCCAGACAGAGCCTATGCTGGAGTCTATCAAGAAACCATTGATTTTTGCAAAAAGCATGGAGCATTTGATCCAGCGACGATGGGAAGTGTCCCCAATGTGGGACTGATGGCCCAGAAAGCCGAAGAATATGGTTCTCATGACAAAACCTTCGTGATGCCCCAAGATGGAACGGTCAGGGTAGTCAGTGAATCGGGAAATGTTTTGATCGAGCATGAAGTAGCCTCCGGAGATATTTGGAGAATGTGCCAGACCAAGGATGCACCAATCCAGGATTGGGTGAAATTGGCTGTCAATAGGGCCAAAGCCACAGGATTGCCAACACTGTTTTGGTTGGATAATAAAAGGGCACATGATATCGAATTGACCAAAAAAGTAAAGAGATACCTTGCCCAGCACGACACCACTGGTTTGGATATCCAGATTTTGACCCCTGTGGAAGCGACAAGGGTTTCCTTGGAACGCATCATTGAAGGGAAGGACACGATTTCTGTTACCGGAAATGTCCTTCGGGATTATCTGACCGACTTGTTCCCGATTTTAGAGTTGGGTACAAGTGCAAAAATGCTCTCGATCGTGCCATTGATGGACGGTGGAGGTCTTTTTGAGACTGGTGCGGGTGGGTCTGCCCCAAAACACGTAGAACAGTTTTTGGAGGAAAACCACCTTCGATGGGATTCACTGGGAGAGTTTTTGGCACTTGCGGTCTCGCTTGAGCACCTCTCCAACACTTTTGGCAATCAGAAGGCAAAAGTACTCGCTGAAACCCTCGACCAAGCAACTGGGAAATTCCTGGAAAAAGATAAATCTCCATCAAGAAAGGTGAAAGAGCTGGACAATAGGGGAAGTCATTTTTATCTTGCACTTTATTGGGCGGAAGCCTTGGCAGCCCAAGATAAGGATGCGGATTTGAAAAATAAGTTCTCCAATTTCGCTCAAGAACTTGCCAAAAATGAAACGAAGATTGTCGGGGAGCTCAACGATGCACAGGGTTTTAAAATGGATATCGGGGGGTATTACAAGCCCAATGCCGAAAAAACTGCCCAAGCATTGCGTCCCAGCAAAACTTTCAATTCCATTTTGGAAAGCATCAAGAATTAGAATATTCAAGGTTCAAATAAAAAATCATTGATTAAGATAAAAGAGGCGGCATATTTGCGAGGCCACTGAAAAAGTAGCTAAAACTGAAGGTAAAATTTTGAAAGCGACTAAGTCATTGACAAGAGTGACTTAGTCGCTTTCTTTTTTTTCGCCACTAGCTTTTAAAATTTCTCTATTGAAGCCTATACCGAACTAATTT
>NZ_JAUSPP010000060.1:0-22422 GCF_030656585.1 Rhodonellum sp. | reverse complement strand
CAGCAAAGCATAGGCGGCCTGGCGCAGGGGTCCCACCTCTTCCCATCCCGAACAGAGAAGTTAAGCCCTGCAGCGCCGATGGTACTGGGGTTACTCCCGGGAGAGTAGGCCGCCGCCTTATTGTCATTCAGCTCCCACCCTAAACAGGTGGGAGCTTTTTGCGTTTTAAGGCTTTTGGATTATTGACAACCGATTGAATTTACCCAAAACCCAAGGGACTGTGCTATATTTTTAATCCCATGTCTCTACCGGTTGATGGATACATGCTACATTTGAATGGACAAAATAGGTCTAGGTATTCTTTAACAATAAGAATTCAAAACCTTAAACTTCTTCAATATTTTTGTTGAGATTGTTTTGAAAAGTAACAATCTCTCTCAAATCCTTATTTTGAAATTCTGAGTGGTCTTATTATTTCCTTTTTTATGATTATTGTTGCAGTTTTGCACAAACATTTTCGGCTATGGCTATTTTATTCAAATCACTCCGGTTAATTGATGCAGAGACAATTCATCCCCCAAAAGACTATATGTATAATGGGGAGCAAATTCAAGTCTTGAACCCAAAGATTGATAAGGAATTTGACGAAGAGTTTGATTGTGCAGATCTATTGGCATCAAAAGGTTGGATAGACCTTCGCTGTATGTGTGGTGAACCTGGCTTGGAATTCAAGGAGTCCATTGAAAGTCTTGGAGCAGTACTTCAAGAAAGTGGATTTTGCAAAGGGGTATTGATGCCGAACACAGAACCTTCCATCCAATCCAAAAATGAAGTCCAATTTTTGAAAAACAGGTCGCAAAACCTTTTTTCAGACTTTCTCATTCAAGGTGCTGCCACCAAAAACAATGAAGGAGAAGATTTCACCGAAATACTCGATTTGCACAATGAAGGGGTCACTATTTTTGGAGATGGGATAAAACCCTTGTCAAATCCGGATCGCTTGCTCAAGGTTCTTCAATACCTTCAGAAGTTTGATGGAACCTTGTTTGACCAATCTTATGATCCTTTGATCGCATTGTTTGGTCATGTCCATGAGGGAACTACATCCACAATCATCGGTGTAAAGGGGATCCCCAGTTTGTCTGAGGAATTGGCTGTGAGAAGGAATGTGGAAATCTTAAGGTATACCGGTGGGAGAATGCATTTTCAAACCATAAGTACCAAAGGTGCCGTCGACATCATTCGCGAAGCAAAGAAAGATGGATTGAATGTCACTGCCGATATTTCGATTTTTCAATTAATGTTTTCAGATGAAGACTTGATCGATTTTGACACCAACCTGAAGGTAATGCCTCCTTTCAGAAGTAAGTCTGATAGGGAAGCCCTAATAGGAGGGTTAAAAGACGGGACGATCGACGCCATTGTTTCCAATCATCAGCCACAGGATAAGGATTCCAAACATATGGAGTTTGACTTGGCCTCTTTTGGGATGATTGGTCTTCAAACCTTTTTGCCAGCGATGGTGAAACTTTCACTGGAGTTGACTTGGCCCCTTTTGATCCAAAAAATCACTTCCGGTCCTGAACTTGTATTGAGATCGAAAGAAACCAAATTCAATACATTGACTGTTTTTGATCCCGGATTGGATTGGGTTTATAACCTTTCCAGCAATAAATCCAATTCAAGCAACTCCCCTTGGTTCGATCAAAAACTCACCGGTAAAGTAAAATATGTGGTAAACGGTGCAAAATTTGTAAAAATTCATGAATAGATACCTCCAGTCTTCTTATCGTTTTGGCTTAATAGGCGGAGCTTTCTGCATATTCGCATTTTTGCTGTTCAAATGGATGGGAATTGACCCCACCAACTTTAGTATGGTATTCGGGTATGTGTTGCTTCCCATTTTCATTTTTCTGGGAATCCGCTTCTTCCGGGACCAAATGAATCAGGGGGAGCTCAGTTTTTCCCATGGAATGTCCATTGGGTTTCTTATTTACTCCATTATTGCCACTGTATCGGGATTGGGTATTTACTTGATTCTCTTGCTTTATCCAGGTCTTTTTGAAGAAATCAAATCCTCAAAAATTACCGTCATAGAAGAAAACAGGGAGTTGATCATCAGTCAATTGAATGAAGAATCTTACCAAATCACCTATGCTAGTCTTTTGGAAATGAGCCCTGCAGATATTGCCTTCAATGATTTTATTTGGAAAATTATCCCAGGTTTGTTTTTTACAATAATAATTTCGATAATTTTAAGGAAAACTAAATTTTAACGACTTATGGAAAACGAGAACACTCCTTTTAAAGCTGGACTGAATTCAGGGTTGATCCTTGGGCTTATTTCAGTGGTATTGACTTATGTCATTTACTTTGTTGACTCAAGTCTTTTGGCGGCATGGTATGTAGGGATCGGTATTTTTGTCCTTTTTATTGGCTTAATCATTTATTTTGGGATTCAGTACAGAAATTCAATCGGGGGTTATATGCCTTTTGGTGCAGCCTTCAATTTTTCATTTATCACCTTGGTGGTGGCAGGGATTATCGGTGTTCTTGCCAATATCCTATTGTTTACGGTTGTGGACCCAGCCTTGCCCAATGTGCTTGTCGATGCTCAAATGGAAACCCAAATGGCCATGTTGGATAAGTTTGGTGCAGGTGATTCCATTTCCTCTGAGCAATTAGACGAAATGAGAACAAATCTACAAAATGCTTATACTCCTTTTGGTCAGTTGAAAGGTTTTGGGTTTTTATTGATAGGATATGCTATTTTTGCATTGATCCTTGGGGCGATTTTGAAAAAAAGAGATAAATCCCTGGATTTTTAACATCAAAAATGCTTCAAATTTCCGTTATTATTCCAGTCTTCAATGAAGAGGAATCCTTACCTGAATTGTCAAACTGGATTAGCCGTGTGATGGAAGAACACGGCTTTTCCTATGAAATTATTTTTGTCAACGATGGAAGTACGGATGGTTCTTGGCAGATGATAGCGAAATTGAGCCAAATCAATCCAAATGTCAAAGGAATAAGTTTCACCCGTAACTACGGCAAATCGGCTGCCTTGGACATGGGATTCAGTAAGGCCAAAGGGAAAGTGGTCATTACGATGGATGCGGACTTGCAGGATAGCCCCGAGGAGATACCGGATCTTTATGATATGATTGTTAAAGATGGCTATGATATTGTCTCCGGTTGGAAGAAAAAGAGGTTTGATCCCATTACCAAAACAATTCCTTCAAGGTTTTTTAATTTCATCACCCGGATGATTTCGGGTATCCATCTCAATGATTTTAATTGTGGGTTAAAGGCCTACGATCAAAAGGTGGTCAAAAATATCCATATTTATGGAGAGATGCACCGGTACATCCCCTTGATAGCCAAGTGGAGTGGGTTTTCCAAAATCGGTGAAAAGGTAGTAGAGCACCGCGCAAGGAAATACGGAGAGACCAAGTTTGGGATTGAAAGATTCCTAAATGGTTTTCTGGATCTTATTTCGGTTTCCTTTGTCAATCGGTACCGGAAAAAACCCATGCATTTTTTCGGCACATTAGGATCCGTATCATTTCTGGCGGGCTTTTTCATTACTTGCTGGCTGATAGGCCAGAAAATATTCGGATTGTATAAAGGGCTGCAGGTGCGGGAAGTTACCGATCAACCCCTGTTCTTCCTTGCGCTTGTCGCTTTGATTGTAGGGATGCAACTGTTTTTGACAGGGTTTTTGGCGGAAATGATGACATCGCACAGTTCAAGAAAAACCGATTACAATATAGAGCAGGAACTGAATTTCAATGATTGATGTATTTTTCTGTAATTGTCCCTGTTTATAACCGTCGCCAGGAAATCAAGGATTTGCTTTCGAGTCTTGAGGGACAAGAATTCAGAGACTTCGAGGTGATTGTCGTAGAAGATGGGTCCAAGATTTCTTCGGAAGAGATTGTAAAAGAATTTACCTCATCGCTTGCGATAAGCTATTATTTTATTGAGAATATCGGTCAGGGATTTGCCCGAAATTATGGGATGGAAAAAGCCAAGGGTCAATACTTCGTCCTTTTTGATTCGGATTGCATTATTCCTTCCCAATACTTAAAAACACTGCATGCAGCAATAGCAGACAGGAATCTAGACGCTCACGGTGGTCCCGATGGTGCGGATGTGGATTTTTCCCCATTCCAAAAAGCAATCAACTACAGCATGACCTCGCTTTTGACTACTGGCGGTATTCGGGGAAAATTGAAGAATCCCGGAAGCTACCAAGCCAGAGGGTACAATATGGGGCTTTCCAGAAAAGCCTTTGAGGTTTCCAAGGGTTTTATTGACCCCAATAAAGCCGAAGACATCGAATTGAGTCTAAGATTGAAAAAATTGGGATTCAAACTGGAGCTTGTAGAAGCCGCTTTTGTCTACCACAAAAGGAAAAATAATTGGCGTAGTTTTTTTGCCCAGAGTTTTTCATTCGGAAGAAATAGAATCAATGTGAGTCGCTATCATCCGGAAGCTGTCAAATTTATCCATCTGCTACCCGCCTTTTTTCTCCTGTTTTGTTTGGGGATTTTGTTGGCCGCAGTCTTGGGGATTCAACAATATAAACTTGGCTTAGGACTGCTGGGTTTATGGCTTGCCGCAATCCTCGTCCATGCATCTGTGCTTAACAAGTCCCTAATTGTAGGAGGGCTATCTATTTTCACCTCTTTCGGGCAACTGTGTTCCTACGGTGCGGGGCTGCTTTTCGAATATGCGATAAAATCAGTAAAAGGTTGATTCAATTTCCCTTCTGACAGTAAAAAATAATCTCATTTTCCGGCAATGCGTGTTTATTGACCAAAGCGGGATCAATTTCCTTCACATAATGATCCTCGGTCATTTTTAAACCGGATTGACTCAATCTTTGGGCGTAATCCCTTCCATACTTTCGGACGTGGTCCCGCTGACCGAAAAGTCTTTCGCGCTCGCTTGGATCGGTGATGCTTGCATCTTCTAAGGTGTTCTCCATGTTGTACACCGGAGATTGTATAATTCCCCAGCCTGAGGGTTTCAATACGCGATTGATCTCCCGACAGGCCTGAAGATCATCGGTGACATGCTCCATGACATGGTTGCAAAATACCACGTCAAAGCTGTTGGCCTCGAAGGGGATTTGATGGACATCCATCTTGACTTTTGCCAATGGAGATTCCAAATCTGCGGTGATGTATTCCAAATTGTCCAATTTCTCCATTCGGTCGATAAAGCAAATTTCAGGGGCAATATGAAGGACTTTCAATGGAGCGGTGAAAAAATTGGTTTTTTCCTTCAAAAAAAGCCACATCAATCGGTGCCTTTCCAAGGCCAAACAGTTTGGGCAAAGCGCATTTTCCCTCGCTTTTCGACCATAGGGAAGGAATTTTCGAAAGGAATGAGCACAAACATTGCAGGTGACATTTTTTCCTTTGTAAAAAACAGCCAAAACCCTCAGGAAAAAATGAGAGACAAGTTGTAGGTATTTTCTTGGGACAAAACGGATAACAAAGCTAATGATGGATTTCATGTTTCTTCAAATCAGGCCGCAAATTAATAAATCCCCTACGGTTTAACCCTAAATATGTATTAGATTTCCTAGTGAGGTTATAACTTTTAGAAAATCAGACTATTGAGAGAATATGGTCTATTTCCGTTATGGTGAATTCATAAACAGGAAACAACCAGCTGATTATGAAGCATTTTTAGGCTAGAATTAAATTGGTAATGCATAAAATGGGTTTAATGGAGAAAGAGCCAATAATTAAAAGGCCAAATCCAGTTCTAAGGTATTTTTTGTATGAGACAATCCGGGTTGGATTTTGTAGAATATTTGCTGATGTTCAATTTTGTTTCTTTTTTTAACCCGTTTTATGCATTATGGACTCAAATCAATAATATAATTTACTGACAATCAATTGGATGCTGACTGTTTTTGATTTCACCCTTTTGGTGTCAGGAATTATTCTCCCAATACTTTGATTTTATTTCAGTATCAATCCCATTTGGAAACCTATTCCATATTTCGGGTTTAACTGTAAAGAATTCTATTTCTTCCCCGAAACAAAAAGACCAATCCCTAATTCGGGTCTTGGTCTTTTTGTTTCGGCAAGCGGCCGGATTTCCTGAGTGCTTCATGGATGATCCACTCGAGTTGGCCATTTGTACTTCGGAATTCGTCCGCAGCCCATTTTTCTACGGCCTTGATAAGCTTTTCGTCTATTCGCAAGGCAAAAGGTTTTTTAGCTGACATGATGGTTTCCCTCCTTCCAATTGGCAATCATTTCTTCCACTTCCTTTGGTTTTTTTGTACTGAAAACCAATTTTTTCCTGTTCAGTTGGACTTCGATCACGTAGTCCGCAGGGAATACATAAGCAGTCTGTTTCCTAGAAAGCCTCCAGCCAATACCCCCATATTCAAATATCCCATCCAATTGTTTAACATTTATCGATTGAACATCCTCTTTCATAATTTTCTTCCATTTGTTGCCAAAAGGAGGAAAGCGAAAGGCTAAGGATTTTTCATCCATTCTCAAGTCAAGTTTTATACTCATAAGTAGAATAAATGTCAAAAGCATTAGTCCTGCAACAATACCCACAGTCATGGGACCATCTTTCTCCAAGTTTCCGGTTTGCCAAAGCACGATTATCAATATCAAAGTTGGTGTTTCCAACATGATCATTCCGTACATCAGAAAACTCCCCCGAAAACTTTGCGAATCATTGACCACCATCGGCTATTGGTTCAAAGTGCCTACATTCAAAACTGGGGTTGCCGCTCTATCGGAACACAAAACCACCATCAAATTGCTGACCATGGCCGCCTTTTTTTCATCATCGAATTCAATGATTTCTTTGGTCTTCAGGTCTTCCAATGCCATTTCCACCATTCCAACAGCGCCATCCACGATCTTTCTTCTTGCGGCAACGATGGCCGTTGCCTGCTGACGTTGGAGCATGGCAGAGGCAATTTCCTGGGAATAAGCCAAATGTGATATCCTTGCCTCAATGACTTTGATCCCGGCGTGATGCAAACGCTCTGAAATCTCAGCTTCTAAGGAATGGTTGACATCTTCCACCCCAGAGCGTAAAGTGACTTCTGCATTTTCCGCTTCAAAATCATCATAAGGATATTTTCCTGCCATTTTTCGCACCGCGGCATCAGACTGTAAGTGAATGAAGTTTTCATAATCCTCTACTTCAAAAGTAGCTTTGAAAGTATCTTCTACTTGCCACACGACAATGGTTCCTACCATAACAGGATTACCGATTTTGTCATTAACTTTTAATGGCTTGTTTTCAAAATTTCTTACCCGAAGGGAGATTTTGTTTTTGGTCATAAAGGGGTTCACCCAAAAGAAACCATTTGCTTTTACGGTGCCTTTGTAAGCCCCGAATAAAATAAGCACCATTGCCTTGTTAGGCTGAAGCGTGAAAAATCCAGGAAGAATCAGAATAAATCCCAAACCAAGAACAAGTCCCAGAATGTGAATCTCGTTGATAAATGAAAATGCAGTGGCCGGAATCAGGGCTATCGCCACCA
The DNA here is from genome assembly GCF_030656585.1 of Rhodonellum sp. Lineage (NCBI taxonomy): Bacteria > Pseudomonadati > Bacteroidota > Cytophagia > Cytophagales > Cytophagaceae > Rhodonellum > Rhodonellum sp. The sequence continues at coordinate 14,942 of NZ_JAUSPP010000060.1, read as the reverse complement.
AAACCATGAAATAGCCCGAGAAAGGTTTTACGATTTTTTCCATATTGATATGATGTTATAATGATATCATATCAATGTACGAAATAATTTTGAAAAGGATGTCCTGGGAGTGTTTTTTTTGAACTGTTTGGGCAGCACTTCCAATAATTGTCTTTTTGGAGTGCTGATTTGACCAAAATCAAAAAATAGCCCCACCAAGAATCTCTCAGCAGGGCAATCTTTGTACAATAGACTTAGTACTTGGGGCTTTTAAGTCAGCATTCCGCCATCCACCTGGAGCACCTGTCCGGAGATATAAGAACTCATATCGGATCCTAAGAATACGCAGGCATTCGCCACTTCTTCCGGTTGGCCTCCTCTTTTCAAGGGAATGCCATCTCTCCAGCTTTGCACTGTTTTTTCATCCAGTACAGCCGTCATTTCTGTTTCTATAAATCCCGGAGCCACTGCATTGGAACGAATGTTTCTGGATCCCAACTCAAGCGCAATCGATTTGGTAAAACCAATGATTCCCGCTTTGGAGGCGGCATAATTTGCCTGCCCCGCATTTCCTTTGATTCCAACCACTGAGGTGATGTTGATGATAGAGCCTTTTCTTGCCTTCATCATGGTTTTGGAGGCCGCTTTGACGGTGTTGAAGCAAGACTTGAGGTTGATGGTGATCACTTCATCCCAAGCCTCTTCCGTCATTCTCATCAAAAGATTATCGCGGGTAATGCCAGCATTGTTGACCAATACATCCAAAGCGCCAAACTCAGCTACGACACTGCTGATCAGTTCCTCCGCCGCCTTGAAGTCAGAAGCGTCTGATCGAAAACCTTTTGCTTTGATCCCAAATTCGGCAAGTTCCTTTTCCAAGGCAGCTCCTTTTTCCACACTGGACAAAAAAGTGAAGGCCACATTGGCACCTTCTTGTGCATATCTGATGGCAATGGCTCTACCGATGCCTTTGGAGGCCCCGGTGATCAGTGCGGTTTTGCCGCTTAATAATCCCATATCGTTTTTTGGTTGGTTTTAAATTAAAATCAAAAATAGGGATTAATATTAAAAAGTAAACCTTCTGGAAGATCTGGCCAAGAAAACAACTTATTTCAATGGGCTTTCAAACTACGGGCAAATAAAATTCAACCGATTGGTTGTCATTGAATTCTCTAAATATCTGATGCGTCCTGTAAAGGCCTTCCCAAACCATTCCCCTGATCCAAGTGACAATTGACCAAAATCCAAAGACTGGGTGATGTGTGGTTTAAAATGCATGGAAAGGATTGCGTAGAACTTCGGAGTCAAATTTTTTTCTGTGACCAAAAAGCTTATTTTTGCATAGTTTAATTGAGAAAATAAAATCTAAGAATAAGAATATGTCTTCAACTAAATTTGATCTAATTGTACTCGGTAGTGGTCCAGGTGGATATGTCGCGGCTATCCGTGCATCCCAATTGGGCTTGAAAGCCGCTGTGGTGGAAGCTGCTGAAGTAGGTGGTATTTGTCTAAACTGGGGTTGTATCCCAACCAAAGCCTTGTTAAAGAGTGCTCAGGTTTTTGAATATATCAATCATGCTGCTGATTATGGAATCACGGTAAAAGATGCCAAAGCGGATTTTTCCGGGATGGTCAAAAGAAGTAGGGATGTTGCCGCCGGCATGAGTAAAGGTGTGCAGTTCTTATTGAAAAAAAATAAAATCGAACAGCTGTTGGGTTGGGGCAAAATTCTTCCCGGCAAAAAGGTTGAGGTGGTGGACAAGGACGGCAACAAGACCATCTACTCCGCAGACAACATTATCGTTGCAACTGGCGGTAGAGCCAGAGAGCTTCCCGCCATCAAAATAGATGACGAGAAAATCATCGGCTACCGAAAAGCGATGACCTTGGAAAAACAACCCAAGAAAATGGTCGTGGTTGGTTCAGGTGCGATAGGAGTAGAATTTGCCTATTTCTACGCCGCTATCGGAACGGAGATTACCATTGTGGAATTTATGGACAGAATCGTCCCTAATGAGGATGAAGAGGTCTCCAAAGCCCTTGAGAAGATCTACAAAAAAGCAGGAATGACGATATTGACCAGTACTGAGGTGACTTCCGTAGACACCAAAGGAGCGGGATGTAAAGTGACCTACAAAAACAAAAAGGGTGAAGAAGCTACCATTGAATGCGATGTTGTGCTCTCCGCTGTAGGCGTGATCTCCAACCTTGAAAACATTGGTTTGGAGGATGTTGGGATTTTGGTAGACAAGGGCAAGATCAAGGTGGATGAATTCTACAAAACCAATATGCCAGGCTATTATGCCATCGGTGATGTGGTCAGTGGACCCGCTTTGGCCCACGTAGCCTCCGCTGAGGGGATTATTTGTGTAGAAAAAATTGCTGGACATACTCCTGAGCCTTTGGATTACAACAATATTCCAGGTTGTACCTATTGTTCGCCGGAGATTGCTTCCGTTGGATACACAGAGGCCAAAGCAAAAGAAGCAGGTTATGAAGTCAAAGTGGGGAAATTCCCTTTCTCTGCTTCAGGGAAGGCATCAGCTGCCGGAGCCAAAGATGGTTTCGTGAAATTGGTGTTTGATGCGAAATATGGGGAATTACTCGGAGCTCACATGTTGGGAGCCAACGTGACCGAAATGATTGCGGAAATCGTAGCCATCCGAAAATTGGAAATAACAGGTCATGAATTGATCAAAACTGTCCACCCACATCCAACCATGTCGGAAGCGATCATGGAAGCTGCAGCTGTGGCTTATGGTGAAGTCATCCATTTGTAATTTACCATAAGATGTTTTAATATTATAGGCACAAGATCAAACATTGGTCTTGTGCTTTCTATTTATAGAGATTAAACCAACAAATCGCGGACTTTTGGAAGAAGAACAATTGATTGCCGGACTTAGGGTCCAAGATCGAAAAACGATCGAGTACTTGTATGACAAGTACTCCCGCGCCCTATTCGCCGTCATTTCCAGGATAATTATTGACAAGGATATTGCGGAAGAAGTCTTTCATGATGCCTTTGTGAAAATTACCCGGAAAATTGAGGGCTATGATGAATCGAAGGGAAGGCTATATACCTGGATGGCAAACATTTGTCGCAATTCAGCAATAGACAAAACCAGGTCCAAGGAATTTTCCAAAAGCAATAAGACCAATACGATAGACGACTACGTATATGGACTTGAAAGTGAATCGGGGACTTCAGAATTGGTGGATGGGATAGGAGTAAAAGAACTGCTCAACAACCTGAAGGACGATCAAAAATTTGTGATGGACTGCATCTATTTTAAGGGATACACACATACCGAAGTCTCGGAAGAGTTTGATATCCCTTTGGGTACAGTAAAGTCACGGATCCGTGCAGCGATAAATATTTTGAAAAAGAACTTAGATAAAATTTAGTGGATATTCAAGCATTCATATCGTCGGGAAAACTCGAACTCTTCTTATTGGGAGAGTTGAGTGAAAGGGAGCGTGAGGAGGTAATCAAGCTATCCGAGCAGCATCCTGAAATCAGAAGGGAGCTGGATTTAATTGAAGAAGCAATGTTTGCTTTTGATGACAATAGTGGAGCAACACCTTCCATGGATGTCAAACAAAGGATTTTTGACACCTTGGACAATGAGCGCAAGCCTCAAGGTCACCTGGGTTCGAAAATCGAGCAAACAGCAAAAATTATACCGCTTCAGCCATGGAAAACGTATGCCGCAGCCGCCTCTTTGGTGGCCGTGATCGCATCTGTTTTTGCTGTCTATTTTGCAACGCAGTATTATGACGTGGATGAAAAGCTTACGGCCATGGTTCAGGAAAAATCAGTGTTGGCACAGGATCTGAATCAATACAAAGTGAATTATGAGCAAACCGATGCACAATTGGAAACCCTTTTGTCAGGAAACTTTGAAAGAATCCAAATGACAGGAGAAGGCTTCGAAATGCAGAAAGATGCGGTAGTGGATGTTTGGTGGGACAAAACCGCTGCATCTGTTTACGTATCTGTCAACAATCTTTCCGGTTTGGAAGAACAATATGATTACCAACTTTGGGCGATTGGAGATCAAGGTCCAGTGGGGATTGGGTTGGTGAATGCGGATCAAAAATTCAGCCTTCAACAGATGAAAACAGTTGCAGCTGCGGGAGCTTTCGCCATTACGATTGAACCCAAGGGAGGCAGTGAAAGCCCGACTTTGGAAAAGCTGGTGGTTTTGAGAGAGGTGGTTTAGAACCATTCATCCCAAGTTTTTAATGATCAAGCCCGGCGGAAACGTCGGGCTTTTTTTGTGAAGCTTACAAAGTCGGGGGAAACGAATGGCCAATTCTTATTTGAACAAAAGGGGATGGTCAATTTTTGAGAATTATTCTGAAAGGAAATCATGAGGATCTGAGACATAGATTTTAATATCCTCTTTTTTATTCTCAAATTGGGCCTTTCAAATCTCCAAGTCAATGGAACTCGAACTCTCCACACCCGCCCTGTTGTTTTCCGCCATCACATTGATGATGCTGGCGTTTACCAACAGGTTTTTAGCAATCGCCAATCTCATCCGTGGCTTGCATAAAAAATTCCTAGAAAATCCTGAAAAAGCCATCATCGTGGAACAAATCCATAATCTAAAGCAGAGGCTGAACATGATCAAAAATATGCAGCTGTGTGGGGTTTTGAGCTTTTTGCTCTGTGTCATTTGCATGTATTTGATATTTAAAGGCTTTACTGTGGCTGCCAATTATGTTTTTATCGGAAGTATGCTTTCACTTCTCATTTCATTGGGTATTTCCTTCGTGGAAATTCAGATTTCCACAAAGGCGCTAAACCTCGAGCTTGCCGACATGGAGGAGATTTTCAAAAAAAGGGCAAGTAGCCTTGATTTCATTTTCAAAAAAGATCAAAAACACAATGAATCTTAATTTCACAAAAAACGGATTGCTATTTTCTTTCGCCCTTCTGTTCCTTGGCTGTCAATCCGTCACCCAACTATCCAGCCCAACAATTGAAATAAGTGATGTCCAAGCAGCACAGGATTTTTACTCCTGGACAGAAGATAGAATCCCCATGGTCAGCGCACATCGCGGTGGTCCATATCCAGGATTTCCTGAAAATTCGATAGAGGCATTTGAAAATGTAAGTAAGCAGACCCCCGCTGTCATTGAGTTTGACGTGGCCATTTCCAAGGATTCAGTCTTGGTCCTGATGCATGACAACACCTTGGAAAGGACTACCACCGGCTCTGGGAAAGTAATTGACCACACTTATGCGGAATTAAAGGAGTTGTTTCTGGTGGACAATCAGGGAACCACCACCTCTTTTAGGATTCCCACTTTGGCAGAAGCCCTCCGATGGTCAAAGGGTAAGGCGCTTTTGACTGTTGACGTGAAGCGGGAAGTGCCATTTGAAATGGTGGTGGAAGAAATTGAGAAACAACAGTCAGAACCTTATGCTGCCGTGATCACCTATTCCATTGAGGATGCCAAAAAAGTGTACCAGCTCAATCCCGACCTGATGCTGTCCGTTACGATAAGAAATGAAGAGGAACTCGAAAGATTTGAGGACTCCGGGATCCCATTGAAGAATGCCATCGCTTTTACCGGGACCTCGGAAAGGCCTAAAGCTTTCAATCAATTGCTTCATGACAAAGGGATTTTCACCATTTTGGGGGTTTTGGGTAACCTTGACAAAAGTGCAGCATCCAGAGGGGATCAACTGTATGTTGGTTTTGTCCAAAACGGCGCCGATATTTTGGCCACTGACAGGCCATTGGAAGCAGCCAAAGCCATCCAGGAATTAGTCCCAGAAACGAGTTCAAAATCAAAGTATTTCAAAAAATGATCCTAGACCTAAGAAGTGATACGCTTACCCAACCCACTCAAGAGATGTTGGAGGCCATGTTTACCGCAAAAGTGGGAGACGATGTTTTTGGAGAAGACCCGACGGTGAATGCCTTGGAACAAAAATTGGCTGATCTTTTTGGGATGGAGGCAGGATTGTTTTGTCCTTCCGGTACCATGACCAACCAGATTGCCATCAGGCTCCACACCCGCATTCAGTCGGAAATCATCTGTCATAAATATTCCCATATCTATCTGTATGAAGGCGGTGGCATCATGTCCAATTCCCATGCTTCGGTAAAGCTTCTGGACGGAGAATACGGAAAAATCAGTCCTGGGGATATTGTGGACGCCATCAACGCTGATGATGTTCACGCTCCTGAGACCACCTTGGTTTCTCTAGAAAACACCATGAACAAGGGTGGAGGAAGCATTTATACCTTGGAAGAGATCAAACCCATTAAAGCCATTTGTGATCAAAATGGTTTGAAATTGCATTTGGATGGTGCACGGATATTCAATGCTTTGGCGGTGACAGGCGAAAGTCCCAAGGAATGGGGAGCCTTGTTTGATACCATTTCGATTTGCCTGAGCAAAGGCCTGGGTTGTCCCGTCGGATCGGTTTTGTTGGGGACAAAAGAAGACATCAAAAGGGCCAAAAAGGTCAGGAAATCTTTTGGCGGTGGCATGCGACAGGCGGGATTTTTGGCTGCTGCGGGTATATATGCTTTGGATCACCAAGTGGAAAGATTGAAGGAGGATCACGCAAGGGCCAAAAAGATAGGGGAAATGTTGACAGACCATCCCTTGGTTGCGGAAGTGTTTCCAGTGGTGACCAATATTGTCATTGCAAGACTCAAAGGGATATCGCCCGCAGATATGCTCCAGAAACTGGATGCTTCTGGAATCAAAGCTGTCCGATTCGGCAAAGACCAGATCAGGTTTGTTACCCACCTGGATTTTGAAGAAAATGGATTGACAGAATTTGAAAAAAGGTTAAAGGTGATCAAGTAGAGAAAGAAGGATTGAAGTAAATGGGAAGGGTTTATTCTTTGCCTTGAAATGAACCCTTCGCCAATGAAAACCTGTTCTGAATTGTCCCGGTTTTCCGGGATCCATTATTTTTTTCAAAAACCATATCAAAATGAATCAAACCCCACTTGCCGAAAGGATGCGTCCATCCAAACTGGAAGACTTGATCGGTCAGGAGCATCTTTCCAGTCCCAATTCATTTCTTTTTAGGGCCATCAAAAGTGGAAATGTGCCCTCATTGATTCTTTGGGGACCTCCGGGAGTTGGGAAGACCACAATTGCCAACATCATTGCCAATGAGATCAAGGCGCCTTTTTATATCATCAGTGCGGTCAGTGCAGGCGTGAAAGATATCCGGGAGGTGATCGAAAAAGCCAAGTTTCAGATGGGAGTAGTGCTTTTTATCGATGAAATCCACAGGTTCAACAAATCCCAACAGGATGCACTCCTGGGCGCGGTGGAAAAAGGAGTGATCCGGTTGATAGGCGCGACTACAGAGAACCCTTCTTTTGAGGTCAATGCGGCATTGCTCTCCAGATGCCAGGTTTTTACGCTCAATTCACTTGGCAAATCAGAATTGGAAGCCATGCTGCGTCAAGCCTTGGAAAAGGATGTTTTCCTGAAGAAACGGGACGTGGTATTGGAAGAGACAGAGGCGCTGTTGCGCATTTCAGGCGGAGATGGAAGGAAGTTGCTCAACCTGCTTGAAATCGTGGTCGAAGGGATTGACGAGGATCCATGCGTCATCACGAATGAGAAAGTCACCGAAATCGCCCAACAGAAAATTGCCCTTTACGATAAATCCGGTGAGCAGCATTATGATATTATCTCGGCTTTTATCAAATCCATTCGGGGTTCCGATCCCAATGCGGCTGTTTACTGGCTGGCCAGAATGATAGAAGGAGGGGAAGATGTGAAATTTATCGCCAGGAGATTGGTGATCCTTGCGTCTGAAGATATCGGGAATGCCAATCCGAATGCCTTGCTGCTCGCCACCAACTGTTTTGAGGCGGTGAAAATCATCGGTTATCCCGAATCCCGGATTATCCTTTCCCAATGTGTGACCTATTTGGCTTCCTCCGCCAAAAGCAACGCCGCCTATATGGCAATCAACAAAGCCCAAGCCTTGGTGAGGGAAAAAGGAGACTTATCCGTCCCACTAGCGCTGCGCAATGCTCCAACCAAGCTGATGAAGGATCTGAATTATGGAAAGGCCTATAAATATGCCCATGATTATCCCGGTAATTTCGTCGCTCAGGAATTTTTGCCTGATGAAATCAAGAACACAAAACTCTACGAGCCCGGAAACAATGCCCGGGAAAATGAACTCCGAAAATACCTGAAGGATAAGTGGCAGGGAAAATATGGGTATTGAAGCCGCGTTATGCCTTAACATTTCCATTACAGGCTAAAATAGCCTTGAAATCAGTAAGTTGTTTATTCTTTCCGACTTCAACCCTATCGGTAAAATGCACTCTTTTCCAAATAGACTGATTTGATTGCAGTTCCAACCTCGGTTGGAGACTTAATGCATATTTCCATCTAAACCACATCGGGATTCAGCTTGGAGACGGCGGGCATTCCGAGACGCTCTCTTCCAACCTACTCCAATCTTCTTAAAGGGAGTAAACTTTCTATTTACTCTAAACCGCCCGCTGTATCCAAGGTGATGTGTGTGCCTTGAATGATAGATATAGTTCATTTAAATGAACGTTCCAACGGGTGAAATGCCTGTGCCGATTTTTGGGCATCCCTTACGTGCAGGGGTAATCCCGTTTTGACGGGACAGGCTGTCCCCGAAACGAAGCAAGTGACATCCTCCATGAACCCCACATTCAGGATGGTACGGTGGCATACCCTGTTTCCCGCATTACGGTAACTTTCCACCAGACGGTAATAACCGCTCAGTTTTTCCGACTGTGGATGTTTGCGTAAGGAGAATTTGAAATACATTGGGTAAAGTTCTGTCCTTAACAGCCAAAAAGCAATACCCTCTGTGTACTACAAACCAAGACCTAATGGCTGAATGCTATAAATTCCCCCATAGGGGGATACAGGTAATCAAAGGGGTTTTAACAGAAAATTAATTGAAATTTTTAATTTGACCCCAAAAAGCTGCAATCTGGGTTAAGTGGCTCAGGCAAGTAACGGTTTCATTTCCAAACCTGTTCTATCATTGGGAGTTGGGCTACAAGCTAGTCTAATGGACTAAAACCGAAGCATAATAAGAGCCGTATGCATCGAGAGGTTCACAGCCTGTCCCGAGAATCGGGATACGGTTCTGTGAGAGGTTTAGGGGTGGAATTCCCCTTTACCTACTCGACTAGAGTGTGTTATTCCTTTCGAGTCCTTATAGGAATGTTAACCCAATTCTTTTATTCAATCCTTGTTCAAAAATCCGGATCAATGTCGATAACTGGATATTTCCTTTCCCATTTTCTAGCTTGGAGATATAACTTTTCTTTGTTCCTGCCTTTTCCGCCAATTGCTCCTGGGTAAGATTTGCTTCCTTCCTAGCTTCTTTTAGCATTTCGCTGATGATGAACATCTGGGCATTCTCTTCATACTTATTCCTGCTTTCAGCTCCAATTTTGCCGTGTTCCAGTTCAATCAGTTCATCGAATGTTTTGACTTTGCTATAATCTTTCATAATCTTATTTCTTTGTTTGAAAATATTCCTTCATTAATCTTTCTGCTTTCTCTATTTCCTTCTTCGGGGTCTTTTGAGTCTTCTTTTGAAATCCGTTGAAAAGGACTACCAACTTTCCTTCATCAAAACAGCAGAATATTCTGTAAATATTTGATTGGTATTCCACCCTCACTTCAAATAACCCTTCAGTTCCTTCAAGATGCTTGAGAAACTTCCCGGGTACCCTTTCCACTTGCTTGATCAGTTCAAAAACATACTGAATCTTACTCTTGACCTTTTCATTCTGGCTTTGGTAAAACTCTATAAAGTGGTTTTCATAAAAAATTATCTTTCTTACCATATTTACAAAGTTATCTCAAAAGATAACATTTTCCAAAAGTGAGACGTTCTTTTAATGCACTCTAACAAGTTAGCTGCTTTACGTTACTTATCCGCTGTCTTAGAATTCGGGTTGAATTGAGAAAGAATCAAGTTTTTCACCTCTCAAAAATCACGTCTTTATTCGGAACCCTAAATCTTTCCCCATACACACCTTCAGGCAATCTTTTTCCACAACCAATAATCATGGAAATCTCGGCTGCATCGGGTAGATCGAGCAATTTCTTGACTCTTTTGGAGTCCAAGCCTTCCATGGGGCAGGTGTCATAACCTTCCGCGGTCATGGCATACATAAAAGTCATCGCTGCCAAAGCCACACTTTTGTGGACAGATATCCGCACGTCTGTCTCTGACACTTCCCGCACCATGGGTTTCTTTAGACCTACAAACCAAGCGAAGACCTGCTTTCCGATCGACCACAATGGATATGTTGCATAAAGTTTTGGGATGAGTTTTCCATAATAGGACAAGGCTTGTTTTTGTTTTTTGGAGGGCGCGTCTTCATAAACAGACTTGATATGGTTGTAATTTGCAGCAATGCGGCTTTTCCATTTGTCCCGACGGGCCACGACCACCACCAAATTTCGGGATGTAGTTGCCGCCTTTTGCCCCATACAAAGTTTGGCTAAGCGGTCCTTGAGTGGGGAAGTTTCGGGGACCTGATAAAACTCCCACAATTGCAGGTTGCTGCTGTTAGGGGCCAAGGTAGCCGTCTCCAAGCATTTCCTGACGACCCCATGGTCAAAAGGTTCGGTTTGATCGAAAATCCTCACAGATCTCCTGTTTTCGACGACATCAAAAAAATCCAGGGAATATTTATTTTCTTTCATTTGGGGATTTTTTCCGAAACTGGTTTTATTATTCAAAACAATATTGGTTTATTTAAGGCCTAATTTATAAAGTTTTTGCCAAATCTAGGTCTTATGGTTGTTGAGTTTATCCGGCTGGAGCTGCTGAAAAGTATCCGCTCCACTTCTTTTGCAAAAAGCGTGATGGTGGGGGTTTTTTTAGCATTCCTTGCCGTTTTACTTCTTGGCTACCTTTTTCTTTTGGGTTTGGTCCTCAAGGACATCATCGTCAAGTACATGGGGATGCCCGATGCCTATGAAGTGGTGAGCGGCAGCTTGATTTACTTTTTTCTTATTGAATTTATGTACCGGTATTTTGTCCAAAAATTACCTGTCATTGATCTGGAGAGTTTCCTTCACCTTCCGATCAAAAAAAGCAGTATCATTCATTTTCTCTTGATCAGGTCCTTTATTTCTCCACTCACACTTGTGGCTTTGCTGGTATTTGGGCCTTTTTCCTATCAGGAAGTTGCCTTCCGATTTGGGAATGCGGCAGGTTTGATGTGGCTGGGTTCCCTGCTCTTGAGCAGTTGGTCATTGCATTGGCTGATGCTGTGGTTCAAGCAGCGTTTTGAGGACAGCCTGATCGGTATCGGAGTGGTCTTTTTGGTGATGTTGCTCGGGCTAGGCTCCAATTACTATGGTTGGTTCAACCTTGGCGATTTGATGAAACCGCTTTTCGATGCTTCCCTCACAAGCCCGATTCCAGTCATTGGGCTCTTGGTCCTTTTTTTTACATGTTATGGCCTGGCCTTTACATATTATCGGAACAATGCCTATATCGAGGATTTGACCTCGGAAGAAAATGTACGTTTTGTCAATCAATCGCTTGGAATTTTCTCCCGCTTTGGCTTGGCGGGCGAATTGGCCGACCTTGAATGGAAATTGATTATCAGACACAAAAAAAGCAGAACCTACCTCATGTTGGCTTCTTTTTTCCTGCTGTATGGATTGATATTTTATACGAATCCCATGTATAAAACCGAAGGTGGGGGATTCAACCACATGTTTGTTTTTGTGGGTTCATTTATCACCGGGATTTTCATGCTGCAATATGGCCAACTGTTTCTCAGCTGGAATTCCTCCAATTTCGATTTTTTCTTGGCAAAAAGGGATGGCCTTGCCTCCTTGGTGAAGGGAAAATACCTGTTGTTTATGGCTATTTCCTTTCTTTGCTTCCTGCTTTCCGTTCCCTATGCCTATTTTGGATGGGATATTTTATTGATACACTTGGCCACCTTTATTTTCAATATGGGCGTCATTATCCATTTGGTGATCTATCTTTCCCTTTGGAAACCAAAACCGATGGACTTGAACAAAGGCGCGATGTTCAATTATGAGGGCGTCGGAATTGCCCAATTTCTGATGATCATTCCCATGATGGGCGCGCCCTATGTCGTTTATTTGCCATTTGCCTTATTGGTCAACCAATATGCTGGGCTCTTGGCATTGGGGGTGATTGGAGGAATCGGGATATTGGCCTTCCCAAAATTGGCCAAATTTTCCATTGATAAAGTCATTGACAACAGACACGAAATCTCAGCATCTTTTAGACAGGAATTATGATCAGCATACAAGGACTCAAAAAACAATACAAGGAAGCCATCGTGTTGGATGTGGAATCGCTTGACATCTCCAAGAACCAGTGCTTTGGGCTGGTAGGCAACAATGGTGCGGGAAAGACGACCCTTTTCAGGATCATGCTGGATTTGGTCAGGGCCAGTGCCGGGGCTGTGATGGTGGATGGAGAAGATGTGAGCAAGGGAGAGGCCTGGAAATCCAAAGTCGGCGCTTTTCTGGATGAGCACATGTTGCTTTCCTACTTGACCCCGGATGAATATTTCGAAACTCTGCGAAAAATTTACGGTCTTTCCAAGGAGGATCTCATGCTGCATTTGGACAAATTCACAGAATTTTTCAATGGGGAGATTCTGGGCAAGAAAAAATACATCCGGGATTTGTCAAAAGGAAATCTGAAAAAAGTCGGGATAGTCGCCGCCATGATGGGCAATCCCGATGTGGTGATGCTGGATGAGCCCTTTGAAAACCTTGATCCCAGTTCCCAAAACCGCTTAAAAAAACTGGTGGTGCAGGAAAGTCCAAATACCACATTTTTGATTTCAAGCCATGATCTTGTCCATGTTACAGAAATCTGCGACAGGATTGTGCTTTTGGAAAAGGGAAAAGTAATCAAAGACCTCCAAGAAAAGGAGTTGATGGTGGAGGAATTGAATACTTATTTTGGGACCTAAATCAGGTTTTTCAGAATTGTTTTCAGAAAAAAAATTAAATCATATCTTAAAAAAAGAGATTTACCGGAATGGTAGATCTCTTTTTGATTGTACAATACTGAAACTTTTTGAGCTGTGTTGAAGGGTAGTTTTCGTAAAATAGAGAATGATTTCTTTAAGGGGAATCCAATTTTGGGTACAGATGCACCTTGAATAGCCACTGAAATTTCTTCCTCGTTGCTAAAAACATCGATTTTGAAGTTGTCTCCTTCAATATGCAGATCAGAAATCAGCTGTATTTGTTTCATTATTTTTCGGTTGTTGAAATTTTCAATTTTCCGCTAATTCTCCAATTGGTGACGTCATCTGACCCTACTTCTCGGGGAACTCCGATCACAAAATTTTCAAATTCATAGGAGATCACCGCTCCTTTACCTGTGAGTTGTTCGTAAAGACCAATGGCCAAATCTGGCCAAGACTGAATGTTTCCGTTTGATTCTGCCATAATTAAGTTTTTTATTGTTAATGATAATTAAGTAACAGGATCAATGCCTCTTTGTTTTTTTATCTTGGATGTTAACCGGGATTTGGGATTTGAAAAATATAAATGGCGCTGAGATTTGGACTCAGTTGTAGAAAACCATTTAAAAAAACTGTGACGCTGCCTAATTGGAGATCAAAAACTGGGCATTCTTCGGGAGAAAGCTACTTGATCTTAATGGGTTATTTCTTTTGATATGTTAGGTCCCAGCCTGCAGAAATTCATATTTCCCCATTAGTCCCATTAAAATCCATGTCCATTTTAATGGTATCCCTGGGATATGCAATTACTTTGGCCCCATCTTCAGTAATCAGGATAGGTGTTCTTAAGGCGGATTTTTCTTTGACCAGAATTGTAAGAAGATCTGTTTCTGCTATATCCTTTCCTTCAATGTTGTCTTTGAAATACTCGGATTTCTTGTCGAATAAATCGATTATGCTAACGTCTAACCTTCTCGCCAATTCTGAGAACTGTGTGGGGGTCATTTCGTTTTTAGCAATATCGAGCTCATTGACAATATGTTTATGCAAGGTCAAAACATAGGCATAAGCTTCTCGATCCTCTAATTTTGTACTGTTGTAAAGAAATTTGATTTCATTTTTCCCAAGTTCAAACATGGTCGGAGAGGTTTAGAGGTGTAGAAAATCAAGTAAAATATACCCAATTTTGCCCATAAATTATTCCAGTCGGCTTTTTTGTTTTAGCCGAAAAACAAAAATTGGACTCAAATATTTTTCAACATCATCAAAAAAAGGCATTGATTTGGTGAATTCTACTTTTACTTGTTGATTTAGTTGAAACAGGGGGGGGTAAACGAAGGTTTTAAAAATATTATTCTGTTTCTCCTCTTTGAATAATGCAATTGTCTGTAAAACTGGAGGTTGGCGCACAAACTATTTTAGGATTTAATAAAAATAATTTTTAGGTTTAACAACGTAAGTAATGTTTTTAGAGAGTTTGTTTCAGATGAATAGGCTTTTTTAACCAATGTTTTTTATGGAGAATCATTATTTGATAGTAAAGAAAATCCTGCACTTGATGGATGTTCCTTTTACGAAAGGTTTTTTGAAGGAAAAAGTTGAATCCCATCCTGAACCGCAAAGTATGCTTTCTCTTTCGGACATCTTGAAACAATATAAGATAGATAGCCTTGGGCTGAAACTTTCGGAAATTGACCTTTAGATCATATTTGTACCGGGTGGAGGGGATGCGCTCCATCTGAAAACAGTCAGGCATATTATGGCCATAGCGGCCAAAGGGAATCCTGAAGAAACCAAGAAGGCTCTGGACGATTGGTATCTCGCCGAAAAGAAGGATTATGCTGCCTTTGCTTCAAAGTATCCTATGAATGGGGAACTGAAAGCACAGGAAGCCAATATTCAGTCCATGCTTTCTTGGAGCGAATTAGAAAATATTACCTATACGCCCACCATATTCATCAATGGCCATGAGTTGCC
>NZ_JAUSPP010000059.1:0-161769 GCF_030656585.1 Rhodonellum sp. | reverse complement strand
CAAGAAAAGTACATGGCAGTAGTCCCATACAAAAACAAACAGGAAGGCAAAAAAGAGCAGGTTGCGGAAATGTTCAACAACATCAGCAAGCGGTACGACTTGTTGAATCATGTGCTCAGCTTGGGAATCGATATTATTTGGAGGAAAAAGGCAATCAAATTGCTCCAAAAAGACAAACCCAAACTCATTTTGGACATAGCCACAGGTACCGGAGATTTTGCGATCGAGGCACTTGCCCTCAACCCCGATAAAATCATCGGTGTGGATATTTCGGCAGGAATGTTGGAAGAAGGCAGAAAAAAGATGAAAAAGCGAAACTTGGAACATATCATCGATCTTCAGATGGGTGATTCCGAAAAGCTCCTTTTTGAGGATAATAAATTTGATGCCGTCATCGTTTCATTTGGAGTCAGAAACTTTGAAACCTTGGAAAAAGGAATTGCCGACATGTATCGGGTGTTGAAACCTGGAGGAAAAACCGT
The DNA here is from genome assembly GCF_030656585.1 of Rhodonellum sp. Taxonomy (NCBI): domain Bacteria; kingdom Pseudomonadati; phylum Bacteroidota; class Cytophagia; order Cytophagales; family Cytophagaceae; genus Rhodonellum; species Rhodonellum sp. Next base: position 161,287 of record NZ_JAUSPP010000059.1, on the reverse strand, counting down.
GATCGTGGAATTTTCAAAGCCAAAGAAATTCCCAATGAAGCAAGGATATAATTTTTATTTCAAATATATTTTGCCTCGAATCGGTAAACTCGTCTCAAAAGATGATTCCGCCTATACCTATTTGCCAGAGTCGGTACAGGCTTTCCCGGACGGGAATGATTTTCTGGAAGTATTAGAAAAAGTTGGTTTTAAAAACACAAAATGCAAACCCCTGACCTTCGGCATCAGCTCAATTTACATCGGAGAAAAATAGCAGCGAGTCTTTTCCTGCTTCTTTTCACCAGCTCCTCTCTTTTTGCCCAAGCCAGATTCAATGCCATCAGCACGGCTGGTCAGGATGAAAAAGCCATTTCTTATGGTTTTTTTCTTGCCACCCACACCAACTCCTGGAGGCTGAAATATTCAGAAGAATTTCTCAATTCCCAAAATGCGGTTTTGGGACAGGTACAGAGTATCATGCCCGTCTATACGCCGGGATTTTCGCTGGGTTTCCTGACCACATTTAGGCTACACGATCAACTCAATATCCTCTTTACCCCAAAAGTGGCTTTCTACGAATTTAAGACCGATATCAATTTCTTTAGTAATGAAGTTTCCAATACGATGGAACCTACCCGAGGAAACACCAGAACGATCGTTACGGAATCCACCATGGTGGAATTCCCATTGCTGCTCAAGTACAAAGCACAACGGTTCAACAATTCCAGGATGTTTTTTACCGCTGGTGGCAGCGCCATGTTCAGGACAAAAGATCAAGATGAAGCGGACATAGAGGGATTGGTCACCACAGGAAAAGATTTCACTGTGGATATGGGCATTGGTTTCGACCTTTATTTCAAATTCTTCAAATTTTCTCCCGAGGTTCGCTTTTCACATGGATTGAACAACATGTACCGACCGGAAGCTTCTGATTCGGAATTTGCCGGAGCAATCGAATCCCTGAAAAGAAAAAGCATCACGCTGTATTTGAATTTTCAATAAAATGAAAAAAAAGATAGCACTCATTACAGGCGCCACCTCAGGAATAGGAAAAGCCACTGCCCTTTCCCTAGCCAACTTGGGGTACAATATCATTGCCACAGGTAGGAGAAAGGAAAGACTGGAAGCACTCAAGGCGGAACTACCAGAAGAAGCCCAACTTTTTACACTCTGCTTCGATGTCAAGGATAGAGAGGCGGTGAAAGCAGCCTTTGCCTCACTCCCTGAATCTTGGAGAGCCATCGATGTCCTGATCAACAATGCTGGAAATGCCCACGGTATGGATCCCATCCAATCCGGAAATGTGGACAATTGGGATGCCATGATGGACATCAATGTCAAGGGATTGCTCTACGTTTCTAAGGAAGTGATGCCAGGTATGGTGGAAAGAGAATCAGGGACCATCGTCAACATTGGCTCCATCGCAGGCAAAGAAGTCTATCCAAACGGAAATGTGTACTGTGCCTCCAAACATGCGGTCGATGCGATCACGAATGGCATGCGGATGGACCTCAATCCATTTGGCATCAAAGTCATCGGAATCCATCCAGGCCTTGTCGAAACAGAATTTTCATTGGTCCGCTTCAAAGGGGATGAAGACCGATCAAAAAAGGTTTACCAAGGTTATGAACCTTTGAAGGCTGCCGATATTGCCGAAATCATAGCCTTCGCCGTGATGCGACCGGCTCATGTGGTCATGGCAGACATCGTCATCCTACCCACTGCGCAGGCAAGTGCAACGATCTTGAAGAAAACGCTTTAAACCTGTGTCCATAAAACAACGCTTCTTTCTTATTGTGGTCTCTGCATTGGTTTTCCAATGCAATCCAAAAACTGTGACTGAAGAGGAAATGGAAATCCCAGCCGAATCAGTAGAAATAGCGGAGGAAGTGATTGCTGAGCCAATTGATGTTGAATCCATCGGTGATTTGGAACAAAGCCTGATCGAGGCGGGATTGGTGAATATTGAAACTGAAATCCCAGGGGTTTTTGTGGAGTTAAAATATTCAACTACGGACAATTTTTTTGGTCAGGATGTCTATGGCGATTTGACTAAGGCATATATCCAACCGGAAGTGGCCCAAATGCTAAAGAAAGCCCATCAAAGACTCAAGGAAGAACATCCGGAACTCACCTTTTTGGTTTATGACGGGGTCAGACCGCTGAGCGTCCAACAAATCCTTTGGGACAATTTGGACAAACCCGACAGTCTCAAACCGCTGTATGTTGCCGACCCAAAAATCGGTGGATTACACAATTATGGTGTGGCTGTGGACCTGACACTAGCCTACCAAGAATCCGGTCAAGCGCTAAACATGGGAACAGGATATGATTTTTTTGGGTATCCCGCCTATCCCGACAGGGAAAATCAAATGCTTCGAGAAGGAAAAATCACCAAGGAACATGTGGCCAACAGAGAAATCCTCCGAAAAGTCATGAAACATGGTGGATTTACGGGAATCGGTTCCGAATGGTGGCATTTCAATGCTTTTTCAAGGAAAGAGGCTGCGGTGAAATTCGATTTGGTAAAATAGTCAATTCGAAAACACGCTTCGGGTTCAAACCGAAGAAACCATTTTTGGCCCAATCCACTTTTACTTTTTCTCAAAAGAGATCATTACCGATAATGGAAAAGGGAGGCAAACCATCGGTTTTTAATTATGGAATTACCATTGTACTTGGTATCTTGTAATTTACACATAAACAAACCCACATGAACTCAAAAACCTATTTAACCTCCATGTTGCTTGCACTTTTTATGGTCATCGGCACTGTGGAAATGTCCTTTGGCCAAAGAAATGCCCAGTTCCGGGCTTTGGTATTTAGCAAAACCAAGGGGTTCCGGCACCAGTCCATCCCAGATGGGGTCATGGCCATAAAAAAACTTTCCAGGGAAAATGTCTTTGACATGCATTCCACGGAAGACGCCGATTATATCACGGACAAGAACCTCGCAAATTTTGATGTCATCATCCTGATGAGTACCACCGGTACGATTTTCAATGAAGAACAGAAAGCAGTCATCCAAAGATTTGTCCAAAGTGGTAAGGGAATCGTGGGCATCCACAGTGCCACCGACACCGAATACGACTGGCCTTGGTACACCAAACTGATCGGTGCCCAGTTCATGAACCACCCTCATCAACAAACATTGAAGTTGAATGTCATCAACCGCGAACATCCCTCCACCTATCATTTGCCTGCCAAATGGGTATGGACAGACGAATTGTATGCTTTCAAAAACTTCAATCCAGACGTAACGGTATTGATCACTGCAGACGAAAGAACCTATGACCCTAAAGGTGGAATGGGCGAATTTCACCCGATGTCTTGGACCCATGAGTACGATGGCGGCCGGATTTTCTACACCGCTTTGGGACATACAGATGAATCCTTTTTGGATGACAATTTCCTAAAACACATCCTGGGCGGAATCTGGTGGTCTGCCAAAGGTTTTCCTGTTGATTGAACTAAAGATTAGATGCGTAAAGGCCTTTGGTTTCTGGATTTTTCCAGCAATCAAAGGCTTTCTTATTTCAAACTTGTCATTATCCGAATCATGGATTGGGTCATGGATGCTTTTTTTCACTTTTATTTTTTGCCACTGTCATATAAATCCTGATTTTTGACACTAAGGGATAAGCATGAAAAGACCACAGCTGGAAAAAATCATTGAAGAACTTCACCATGAAGCCTATTTCTGGTCAAGACAATGCTGTGGATTTGATGATGAACAAGCAAAGGACATTCTCCAGCACGTTTATTTGAAAATCCTTGAGGGTACCGCCAAGTTTGATGAAAAATCCAAGGTGAAAACATGGTTGTTTTCGGTGGTAAGATTTACAGCGTCGGAGTGGCGAAAAAAGGAGAACAATCATATAAGGATGGAAGATGGATTTGACATTCCGGAAAACGCGGCACCCATTATAGCCGAATCCCATGAAGAGCTCATCCAAATGCTCCCATTGAGGCAAAAGGAGGTTTTGTTACTGGTGTTTTACCACGGACTGACCTTGGAGAAAGCCGCCGAAGTAATGGAGATCGGCATTGGTTCTACCAGAACACATTATGATCGTGGAAAAACCAATCTCAAAAACCTCATTCTAAAGAAGCAAGCCCATGAAAATGCCAGATAAAGAAACCGATTTAGAATTGCAGGGATTTTTCGCAGAAATGAAGAAGCAGGATGCCCAATCCCAAATCCCTCCCCTTCCAAAATTCCCCAAGACCAAAAATTGGCTTTGGGTTCCCATTGGGATCGCTGCGTCTCTGATTATGGGGATCTGGTATTTTACGCCAATCGATCCCGATTATAAATTGGAAGAGGACATCATCATCATTTCGCTGATACAAGACAAGAACAATGAGTTGCAGTTTTCGATAGAGTCCACGACATCCATGGATAGCTGGGAAGCTTCTTCTTCCTCCTTACTTACAGAATTTTAACCAAAATCGAATTACTATGAAAAAGTTGATCTTAATCGCCTTTTTATCCATCACAGGAATTGCGCAGGCACAGGATATCTTTCAAGGAGACCTTTTCCCTGCTGATCTCATCATGAAAAACAGGGAGAAAATCTCCCTGACCGATCAACAGGCAGATAAAATAAAAAAAATACACAGTGTAAATGCCGGTGAATTCAGCACCCTGAAATGGGATTTGGCTGCTGCCAACTCAAAATTGAAGGCTTTACTCAGCGAAACAAAAGTCAATCAGGATGCCGTCCAAAAACAGATGGATGTGGTACTTGCCATAGAAAACAACTTGAAAAAGAAGCAGCTGACCAACCTCGTGGCCATTAAGAATGAGCTGAATGAAAACCAGGTTGATTTACTTAAAGAAACCAAGGGGATTCGTGTAACAGGGTATGCAAGCCAAAAAACAGGTGATAATGCTTCTTCTCCTTTTGCCATTACGGTGAAAAGTGGAGAGAGTGAAGGCCCAAAGCCAAACTTTTATCTTTCTGAAAAAGGCAAGTTGACCAGAACCAAAGACATCAATACCATCAATCCGAAGGATATAGAAAAAATGGAAGTCTTAAAAGGAAAAGCCGCAATTGACAAAGTGGGGGAAGTTGGAAAGAATGGCATCGTCATCATCACCCTTAAAAAGAATTAGGAAAATATCCGCTGAATGAATTCACCTCAACCTCGGAATCAGAATCGAAGTTGAGGTGAATTTTTATTTATGTTTTTTCGTATTCGAGCTCTTTCTTAAAGCAAAAAAAAGGAATCAAGAATATTCCATCAATCCAAAAACCTCCATGAACCCTTGTAATCCTTCGGTAAAGTCTCTCTTTTTATCCTGGCCCGAAGCAATTCCACGGGTACGGTGTTTTGGGTGATGATAAAGTCATGAAAGGCTTTTTCGGTCATTTTTCCCGTGTCGACCAATTCCGCCTTCAGCGCATAAAACTGTAACCCTCCGATCATGTAGGCAATTTGGTAAAGTGGCCCATATCTTCCGGTAAAGGATCTTCTCACTTCGGCTTCTGCATTGGCTCTTTCATGGCCTACTTTCTCCACCAAATAGTCGATGCATTCCTGCGGACTCATCTTTCCCAAATGATAGTTGAGGGAGAAAACGATCCTTGCACAACGGTGCATTCTCCAGAACAACATCCCGATTCGGTCCTCTGCCGATCTTGGAAAGTCCTTGTCCCAAAGATTGAATTCCCAATACAAAGCCCAGCCCTCGGTCCAAAATGGCGTGCTGAACAATCTCCTGTGCGGATGATGGCGTTGGTTCATAAACTGCTGCAAATGATGACCGGGAATCAACTCATGTTGAACCGTCGCTCTTGAAAAATGGGGGTTGTTTCCCCGCATGCTCATCATTTTCTCTTCATGCGTCATGTCAGAAGTGGGATACGAAATCTGGATTTCCTCACCACCCAAGAAAAAAGGACTTACCCTTTGTCTTTCAGCCGAAATCATACTCGTCCTCCAGGTTTCTTTGGCGAGCTCAGGCACTGTGATCAGATCATATTTCTCCAAAAAAGCAATCGCTTCATCCGCCATTTCCGTCACCATTCCCGGCCAAACACCCGCCGGAACATACGTGTTTTTCACCATCTCCAAAGCTGCTTTCCAGTCATTGCCAAATCCCAGTTCATTCGATGCTTTCAGCATTTCCTTCTCACACCAGGCATATTGTTTTTCAGCTTCCTTGATCAATTCTTCGGGACTGTAGTTGATGAATTCAAACTCAAGCTCTTTTTCTATGGCCATCTTCCCTATCGGTTTGCCGATGATCCCGCTGCCATCATCTTTGATCACCGTATTTTCAAAATGGGTTTTCAAAAACGCCTCGTATTCCTGCAAGCCTTTGTTCACCTTTGCGAAAGGCTCCTGCATCCACCAGGTGAATTCCGGATCATAATCAAAGTAAAAATAATAGGCCTCTTCCGTATTCTTCCTCAAGGCCGCAATGACATTGGCCGCCAATTCAGCCTTTTGCCAACTTTCGAAAGGTTTGGCTTTTTTCATTTTTTCCCAATCCGCCAACATGAGTCGATGGGACTCCTCAAAAGCGGCTGCAAGTTTGGGAGATTCTGGCTGCTTCGCTTTTCTTCTATTGGTATAAAAAGCCTGGAGGTGCGATGAAAAACCAGCCACATGGGCCACTGTTTTGTATTCTTGAAATTCCGAATTGTGGAAATAACTTTGTTTTTCGAGATGATTTCTAAAAAGCAAGTAATCCGTTTTCCCGTCTTCAGAAAATGAATCGTAAGACATCGCTTCCAGATTCCCCATCCAATCTCTATACAACTGCTCCATTCTCAGGAAATATTCTTCCGAAAGCGGGTTGCTGTACTTTCGGCTCAGGGAAGAACGGTCTGCCTGATAGGCCATGATGGCTTCATAGAGTTCTGAGGCAGTCGCCTGAAAACCCATCAGTAGGACAAGGGAAAAGAGGAGTATTTTTTTCATATCGATTAAAATTGGACTTGCTTTCTGAATGCTTTTGGAGTGTGATGCGTATATTTTTTAAATGCCCGGTTAAAATTGGAAAGATTCTGGAATCCAGTTTGGTAAGCAATCTGGGAGACGGACAAATCAGATTCCTGAAGGTGATGACAAGCTTTGTGAATACGCAGCTGGTTGAGAAATTCGGTGAAGGTTTTCCCCGTTCTTTCTTTGAAAAACCTACAAAAAGCCTCTTTACTCATGTTAGCCACTTCTGCCACTTCGTGTAAGGCGATGTTTCTTTGGCTTTCGGCCAAAATAAACTGCATGACATTCCCCATCCGCTTCCCTTCAAGTTCGGAATAATCTTTACCAGGCATCATTTGATTGAGCTGTACCAATGCTTCCATTTCCTGTAAGGACTTTAGGATCGTCAGGGCAGCGAGAAATTTCTCCAGCCCAGCATTTACCCCGAATCTTTGGATGGATCTCCCGATCGACTCCTTTTTTTTGCCTTGGATGGAGTAGCAGCCTTTGATGGTCATCATCCATTGTTTGAGTGCCAAAAACTCCTCCACTGCCCATATCTCTTTTCCCAAAGCATCAAAATCAAAAAAAAGAGTATTGCTGCGTGATTTTTTTTGATTTTCACTGGCAAAATATTCCTCATCGCTTCTAAAAACATGGGGCACATTGGAACTCAACAGATAAATATCACCGGGCTCGAATCTTCCCAGATAATCCCCGACCATCAACTGTCCTTTTCCTTCCAAAATCAGTGTCAATTGCCACTCTGGATGCTGGTGTAGCTTGCCATAGAAGTGCTTGCCTTCGTCGATTTGGAACCGAAGAAACTCCTTCTGGGATTTGGGGATTTTGAATGGGATGATTTTTGACATTTCAATATGATATTAATCAATATTAGAATTAATTCATAAAATAAAATCAATATAATACCAGTATTCATTAATTCAGTGTATAAAAACTTTTAAAAGGCATCCTACCTTTGATAAAAACCACGAAAACTATGAATTGGAAAGGAGTATTCCCCGCAGTGACCACCAAGTTTCACCAGGATGGAAGCTTGGATATGGACATGTTTTTCAAAAACCTGGAAGCCCAAGTAAAAGCAGGCGTACATGGAATTATTCTGGGGGGCACCTTGGGGGAATCCAGTGTGCTCAGCTTGGAAGAAAAAATGGTGTTGACCAAGGAAACGATCAAAGAGCTCAATGGTCAGCTCCCCGTAATCCTGAATATCGCTGAGGGAGCGACCCAAGACGCAATATTTTGGGCGCACAAAGCCGAAGAATTGGGTGCCTCCGGTCTCATGCTGCTTCCACCCATGCGGTATGCCGCAGATGCCCGGGAAACGGTCACTTATTTCAAGGCGGTAGCGAAAAGCACAAGGCTTCCCATCATGATTTACAACAATCCCGTGGATTACAAGACACTTGTGACACTTCCCATGTTTGAGGACCTCCTTGACTGTGAAAATATCCAGGCCGTAAAAGAATCCACCAGAGACATCTCCAATGTCACGCGGATGATCAACAAATTTGGAGATCGGTACAATATCCTTTGTGGAGTGGATACTTTGGCGATGGAAGAATTGCTGATGGGCGCCTCGGGATGGGTAGCCGGATTGGTCTGTGCCTTCCCCAAGGAAACCGTTGCGATTTACAATCTTTTGCAGGAGGGAAAAATTGAAGAAGCCTTGAAAATCTATCGCTGGTTCTTACCTTTATTGGAGTTGGATATCCACCCGAAACTGGTCCAATACATCAAGTTGGCAGAACAAATGGCGGGCATCGGTACCGAATATGTCCGTGCCCCGCGATTGACTTTGGTAGGAGAAGAGAGAATAAAAGTGGAAAACATCATCAAGAGAGGCCTTGAGCATCGGCCGATCATCTAAAACGGTAAATGCTGAGAAAAGCCTTGGTTGAAATCAATTCACCTTTCTAAATCTCCCTTTCCCACAGGAATTTGCTTCATTTTGTCTAATTTGTACATCAGAGATGCAACCTGAAATTGGATCCATTTTATTTTGTACGCATAAAAATTTTGCAAGCAATGGTATCTTCGCCACCCTCCCAAAATCATGGGGATTAATGGGAAGATGCATTTTATTATATTTTATTTCACCTCAAACCAAAAAACCATGACCTACGACCCCATCTTTCAAAAAGCCCAAGAAGCATTCTTTTTTTACAAAAATGTTCCGGGAAAGGAGAAAGCTGCTTTTCTCAGGAAGATTGCGGATGGAATAGAGTCGGAAAAGACCCAATTGATCCCGCTTGCCTCAGAGGAATCCAATCTTCCGGAAGGAAGGATCACCGGCGAACTGGGCCGGACCTGTGGACAGATCAGGTTGTTCGCCAATTTGGTGGAGGAGGGTTCCTGGGTGGAAGCCACCATTGACCATGGTGATCCGACCCGAACGCCCGCAGCAAAGCCGGATTTGAGAAGATTTTTGACCCCATTGGGTCCTGTAGTCGTGTTTGGTGCCAGTAATTTTCCCTTGGCGTTTTCCACTGCCGGAGGGGACACGGTTTCTGCATTGGCTGCCGGTTGCCCTGTGCTCTACAAGGCACATCCAGCGCATCCCAAAACTTCCACACTTGTTTCTTCGATAATCCAAAAAGCGGTAAAAGATTCCGCATTTCCCAGTGGACTATTCCAGCAAGTGGAAGGCGGCGTGGAGACTGGTCAGGCATTGGTAAAGCATCCCATGGCAAAAGCGGTGGCTTTCACTGGCTCGCATGTGGGAGGAAAGTCTTTGTTCGACTTGGCCAACCAAAGGGAGGAGCCCATACCGGTTTTTGCAGAAATGGGTTCTGTGAATCCTATTTTTACATTCTCCAAAAAACTTGAAAACGATATTGTGGGTGCCGCAAAATCTTTTGTGGGCTCGCTGACTTTGGGAGCCGGCCAGTTTTGTACGAACCCGGGATTGATCTTTGTTCCCAAAAGCTTGGAAAAGGAATTTGCGGATGCGGTGAAAAGTGAATTGGAAGATATCACGGCGGCGCCCATGCTGCATGAAGGAATTGCCGAAAGCTATTATTCTGCACTTCAATACCTTCAGGGAAGAAACGAATTGGAATGGGTCAAGGTAGCCGCAGCCAAGGATTTGATCAAAGGCCATCCTGCCCTTGCCAAGATCAAGTCGAAAGACTGGTTGAAGGACAATAAATTCCAGCAGGAAGTCTTTGGGGCTTTTGCCTTAATGGTGATCTATAAAACTGAGGATGAGCTTTTGGAAATCGCCCAGAAACTCCAGGGACAACTCACCGTGACCATCTGGGCCGAAGAGGAGGAATTGAAAGACCAGCTCTATTTGATTAACTTATTGGAAGAAAAATGTGGGAGAATGCTTTACAAAGGTGTTCCGACAGGGGTGGAAGTGGGTTATGCCATGCATCATGGTGGACCATACCCTTCCACGACCGATAGCAGAAGTACTTCAGTAGGGGTGTATTCAATCAAACGCTTTGCGCGCCCGATCGCCTTGCAGGACATGCCGGACATCCTTCTGCCAGACGCACTTAGAGAAGGCAATCCCTTGAAAATTTGGAGAATGGTGGATGGGGAATTTAAAAAATAGGGACAGAAGTAACTTGAGTATCCCAGATTCTTATTCGCCTAATCCTTTCATAAAAAGCCAATTTATTGTTCAATAATGAAAAAAACATTCAGTTGCATCGATGCGCATACCTGTGGCAATCCCGTCAGACTGGTTTCGGGTGGGGTTCCTTTTTTGGAAGGGAACAATATGGTGGAAAAGCGCCAGTTCTTTTTGGACCATTGCGACTGGATCCGAAAAGGCCTGATGTTTGAGCCTCGAGGCCACGATATGATGTCGGGCTCTATGCTTTTTCCACCCCATGATCCGGCAAATGATGTTGCGGTACTTTTTATCGAAACCAGTGGCTGTCTTCCCATGTGCGGTCATGGTACGATTGGTACGGTGACAATTGCAATTGAGGAAGGTTTGATTTTACCCAAAACCCCCGGTAAGCTCCGCATAGAAACTCCTGCCGGATTGGTTCATGTTACCTATGTGCAGGAAGGGAAAAAAGTGAAATCCGTCAAGTTGGTGAACATCGCTTCCTATCTTGCAGCACAGGACATTGAGGTCGAATGTGGTGACCTGGGGATATTGAAAGTAGATGTTGCGTATGGAGGAAACTTCTATGCGATTGTGGATCCGCAGGAGAATTTCTTGGGGATCGAAAATTACCGTGCGGAGCAACTTATCACCTGGAGCAGGGAAATTCGCAATAAAATCAATGCTGCCCATGCATTCATTCATCCCGAAAAACCATCCATCAGGGGCCTTTCCCATTTACTATGGACTGGAAAAACAATTGACAGCAATTCAACTGCGCGAAATGCAGTTTTCTACGGAGACAAGGCAATTGACCGCTCTCCCTGCGGAACGGGAACCTCAGCCCGAATGGCCCAATGGCATGCCAAAGGAATCTTGAAAAAAGGTGAACCCTTTATCCATGAAAGCTTTATCGGGTCAAAATTCACGGGCGAGGTCGTGGAAGAAACCAAAGTCGGAGATTTCCCAGCCATTATTCCCAGCATCGAGGGATGGGCGATGGTAACGGGATACAACACCATTTTCCTGGATGATGAAGATCCTTATGTGCATGGATTTCAGGTGATTTAGGATTATTATGAATTCCAATCAAGCCATTCTGATGATAAATACACCTTCATTCATAGTCCCTTCTCAATTTCAAGCCATGCAATTTCAATCCCGATTATGAAACCAACCCTTATCATCGGCGGCGGAATCGTCGGATTGTTTACGGCTTATTTTCTACGGGAAGCTGGAGTAGAGGTCATTGTCATTGACAAAGGAGACATGGAGATCAATTGCTCCACGGGAAATGCCGGAATGATCGGACCCAGCCATATTGTCCCCTTGGCTTCACCGGGGTTTATAAACTCCTGCAGTGGTGCCTGCTTTTAGTTTTTGAATCCAACATCAAATACTACCTGCAGACCTTCATATTTCCTTTCAATGACAGTTACATAAAATACATTTGTAAAGGCAGCGCAGATCAGTTCATGCATTTCAACTTTATAGATTAGTTTATTATTGCATATAAACACTTGCTGCCTGTTAAATTCTGCACATTGGTGATGGCGGTAGCGCCCGGCAAGGATGAAATATTTTTCAAAATCAACGGTTGGAAGTTCAGCGCTACATGTAAAATATTTATCGTAATCAGCTTGTGTCTTGATGACAAGGTTTACCTCTCTGGTATCAGGATTTATATTCTGAATGCTACATGGAATTTCTCTTAACTCCTCGTTGTAAAATGTTTCTATCCGTTGGCCATTTTCACCCTCACAATTTTGAATCATGCTTTCTTCCTGACAACTGCCCGAAAGCACTGTCAAAAGCAATAGAATTGTCACCGCTTTAGATTTGCTTTTCATAGTATTTTGCATAGCAATATTATTTTAAGTACATATAATTCATTTAATGATTGAACAAGAATACGCAAGACACCACACTCAAATTTGCCTCTAGTATCTCCCAATATTTTATTTCATTATTATTTTAAATATGCTGTAAATTCCTGGTTTTCTATCACAAGGATGCCGGTACTTTAGCTGGTAAAGGTACACCTGGCACCGAAATCGCTTTGGCTTAAAACCTATTCCATTTAGAACATCCTAATGTTTAATAATGATATGTCTGAAATCGGTTTTTGTTACGGTTCTAATCTCAAGAATATATTGTCCGTCCGGAAGATCATCTATTTTAAGTTCTAACCGTCTTTTCAACGATTTACCGGTTTTTCTTATTCTTCCATTATTGTCAAGGAGTTGAATTTCAAATTCTTCAACGTATTCCGGATTTCCCACTGATGATTCGGAAAAGCCCTCACTTCCTTTCGATTCATCTTGGATTATTAGGCTGGAAGATGCGGGGTTTGGATAAACAACTAACGGTACTGGACCACCTCCGCCGGATCCACTGTTATTGATCGTTAAGCTATTTGTCCAACTTGAGCCACAAGCATTATTGGCCCTACAATACAGCGTGTATGTTCCGATTGTCATTGAAGTCGTAATATAAATACTAGTACTGGTTGTAGTAGTTGATCCCCCATATACGCTAAATCCTGAAGGCAATACCCAAGTGTATGATGTTGCATTTGGGACTTGATCGACATTAAAAATATATGTCGCACCTGGATTGGTGCTTACCGGATTTACACCTCGGGTACCTGTCCATAACAAGGTATTGATTCCGGCTCCCGGATTACCAACCCATATATTTCGTGTTAGACTGGTAGGACCGCATGCAGCATTGATAGTGGCAGTTATTGTAATCTCTCCATTAAAATTATTCAGGCGACTAGCCGCTCCAGTTGTAGGATTGATATTTAAACCATTAGGGTTGCTGCTAATCCAAGTTATGTTGGTACCTGCAGGCTGATTTAGCAGTGTATATGTACCACTGGAGCATATGAGAGATGGTCCGGTAATTGGAAAGGCTTCTTGCAGCGCTTTAAAGGCATTTACTTTGCCATAGCCCATTTAATTATTCCATGATAAATTAGGATGTTCTCCTGCCCCATTTGTATATGTATAATTCCCGACCTTATCCGCTGAACGTTCGATAAAATCCCGAATCTGTTGCAAGGTCAATCCGGGGTTTACAGAAAGGAGTAATGCCGCTATGCCTGCCACCTGAGGTGCAGCGAAGGAAGTACCATCAAGAGACGTATAATTTCCAGCCGCACCGGCATTGGTATTATAACCTAAAGTACCCTGACGATCTGTTGTACTTATGCTTACACCTGGAGCAACAACGTCTAACCCGGTTCCATAATTTGAAAAGCTTGCTCTACTTGGGGTTCGATTTATTGCACCAACTGCTATTGTTTGTGGGTTATTAGAAGGAAAAGTGATTGAATTGGCATTTTGATTATGAGTAATACAAATCACGATTGTACCCAAGCCACCTCTGCCTTGAGTTACTGCATTATTTATAGCATCATTAATAAGTCCTTGTTGCTCAATGGAATTACTTCCCCAGCTATTATTAATTATAGCTGCCCCATTTTGCCATGCAAAATTAAGTCCGTTAGAAAGACGCTGACTAAGTAATGGAGATAGAGCTAAACTATTACTTATTGACATTAATTGTACCCCTGTTGCCACACCCGCAACACCTAAGCTATTATTTGAAGAAGTACCAATAACTCCTGCAACAGGCACTCCGTGATTTCCTCTTACCACACTTGGGCTTGTTCCGGTTTCAGAATCAAAACTTATGGGGCTTATATTGGCAAAATCCGGGTGGTTGAATTCCAGACCTTGGTCTAAAACTGCAACCACAATGTTTGGACAACCCATCGTGATGTTCCAAGCCTGACAAATTTTAATATCATTACCAACTGTGCCACCTGATTGACCAGTATTGTTTAAGTGCCACTGCTCACCAATTAATGGGTCATTTGTGCAACCCATTAAAAAATCTTCCATTAGGTCAGGTTCAGCAGAATCAAAATACCTTGATTCATAAAAGAAATTAGCCATTTCAAGCGCATTGCCTTTAGAATTTTTATCACACGACAAAATGTACCACAATGGCATAAAGGTATCGTTGCCCATTATTTCCACCTGATTTTGATTAGCTAGACTTTCTAATATTTCAAAATCTTTTTCATTCTTCAATTTCACATAAAAATACTGCGATAAACCGACTTCTTTCCCATTCCCCAAAAAGAAAGGTGCAGTATATATAATTTTGGCTGATTGAATTTTATCTTTATTCACAGATTGGTTTACCAAACCCCAGTGCAAATTATCCTTTTCAGGTTTGCCGGATCGGCGGTATTTTATTGTCCGACTAATCACAATCGGCTCAAGGTCCGTAATATTTTGTACTGATATCCCCAATTCCTGAGCGATGGAGGCCTTATTTTGACCTTCTACTAAAACATACTGTTTTTCAGGATACAATTCCAAGAAATGTTTTTCCCCATTAGCCCAGTAATAATGTTCCTGAGCATATACAAAATTAAAACTTATAAATACAATGATTACGAAAAACAGAGATTTTACCATATTTGTTTTCGTTAAAATTTTGCCTTTAAATTTAAACTGAAATATTGCCTTTAAATTCCGTTAAAAAAATACCCAATACTGGGTATTTTTTGCCTTTTTTTACTTTTTTATCCTTAAATAATTCCAATTTTGGAACAGTTTCATATTATTTATATTTTCCGATATAGATTTTTCTGTAACAGATCAAATGAACAGGGTGTAATGGATAGTTCCGGATTTAAATTACCTTTAGCCTGCACACATCTTTTGATATCCAATTTGTAATGATGAGTCAAATTCCATTCTTGCATAGACCTAAATCTTCTAAGCTCTTGATTCTTGGCTCTTTATACTAGCTACTAAAATATGAAACCAACCCTTATCATCGGCGGCGGAATCGTCGGATTGTTTACGGCTTATTTTCTGCGGGAAGCCGGAGTGGAGGTCATTGTCATTGACAAAGGAGACATGGAGATCAATTGCTCCACCGGAAATGCCGGCATGATCGTGCCTAGCCATATTGTCCCCTTGGCAGCGCCGGGAATGATCAGCAAGGGGATTTCCTGGATGTTTTCGGCCAAAAGCCCCTTCTACATCCATCCCAAAATGGACCGAAAACTCCTCCAATGGTGCTTGCTCTTTTACCGTTCCGCAAACAAAAACCATGTGGAAAAAAGTATTCCCTTCCTCAAAAACCTGAGCTTGCTCAGCAAGGCCCTGTATCAGGAGTTCAATGAAAAATATCGGGATGCGGATTTGCGACTGGTTGAAAAGGGTTTGATGATGCTGTACCAGACGCCGGAAGCCGAAAAAGAAGAAATCGAATTTGCCCATCTGGCAAGAAAACACGGTTTGGAAGCCGAGATTTTAAGCCCTTCGGATATCCAGAAAAAAGAACCCAACCTGGAAGTCAAAGCCCGAGGTGCATTGCTGTTCCCTGGAGATGCGCATTTATCGCCCTCTTCCCTGTACCGCTTTTTGAAAAATCATCTTGAGAAAAATGGCGTTCAGTTTCAAAACCAGGTAACCGTCACCGGTTTCGAGAAAATTGGTGGAGCTGTAAATGCTGTCCTGACAACAGAAGGGAGAATCGAAGGCGCTAATTTTATGCTCTGCGGCGGGGCTTGGTCTGCTGAATTGGCCAAAATGCTGGGTTTTTCCCTGCCGATGATGGGCGGAAAGGGCTACAGTTTTATGCAGGAAAACCGACCGGAAATCCTCCAGGCCTCCATTCTGACCGAGATGAAGGTTTCCGTCAGCCCATTTGGGAATGAAGTGCGGTTTGGGGGAACCATGGAAATCGCCGGCACGGATGAAACGATCAACATGAACCGCGTCAAAGGGATTTTCGAATCCATCAACCGCTATTACCCTGATTTTCAGGCCAAATTCCCCGAAAAAAACCACGTCTGGAAAGGCCTCAGACCTTGCTCCCCTGACGGATTGCCCTATATCGGAGCCGCTCCAGGCCTCAACAATGTTTGGGTGGGTTCCGGCCACAGCATGATGGGAATCAGTTTGGCGCCGGGTACAGGGAAAATCTTGGCGGAAATGCACCAGCATAAAACGCCAATAATGCAGCTGGAAGGATTTAGGGTGGATAGATTTTCCTGAAAAAATCAATTCAGTTCTCTTTTTAAAGAAAACTCATCAAAAAGCTTCCCTTGAAACCAAAAAAAGGCCCTGAACTGATTCGAGGCCTTTTTTCGATCAGGTCGTATAAACCGAATTGAACAGCACATAATCGGTGGTCAGGTCACTGCCCCAGCCCACCGCCTCCTCATGCCCTGTATTCACTTCGAGGTGAATGCGAATATGGGATTCACGGAGGATTTTTTTCATGTAATTCTTGTCAAAATCTGTCGGGTTTCCTTTTTCCAAAACAGTGACCATGTGGGTTTTGTCCCCAATCATCAGGTTGACTTTCTTGTAATTGAAAGCAATCCCGGCATTTCCGCAAGCAGCGATAATCCTTCCCCAATTGGGATCCCGACCAAACATGGCAGTTTTGACCAAAGTGGAATCAGAAATGGCCCTTACCAATTTCCTTGCATTTTCCTCCGAGCGAGATTTGGAAACTCTGTATTCGATAAACTTAGAAGCTCCTTCACCGTCTGACACAATCAGTTTGGCGAGATGGGTAAGGATTTCAAGCAGTTTTTCCCGAAACACTATAAATCCAGGATCACTTTCAGAGGTGACCTTGGTATTTCCAGCCATTCCATTTGCCAGGATGGCCACCATATCATTGGTCGAGGTGTCTCCGTCGACCGTGATCATGTTGAAAGTTCTGTCCACACAATACCTTAATGTCGACTGCAACAAATCTTTGTCGATGTCAAAATCCGTGATCACAAAAGCCAGCATCGTCGCCATATTGGGATGGATCATTCCCGATCCTTTGGCTACTCCACCCATATTGATGGTGATCCCTTCATGCTCAAACTCTACAAAGCCTTCCTTGGCAAAAGTATCCGTGGTCAAAATGGCATTGGCCACAAATGAGCCTGCCTTCGCTTCCGTACTCAATTTGGGGATATTCACACGAATGCCTTCCACTACTTCTTCCGTTGGGAATTTTTCCCCTATCAGTCCGGTAGAAGCCACAATGACATCCTCCTCCGAAATACCCAGCATTTCGGCAGTCACCCGGACCATGGCTTCTGCTCCCAAACGGCCCTGTTCGCCAGTACAGGCGTTTGCATTGCCGGCATTGCAGACAATGACTTGGGCCTGGTTGTTGGCCAGGTTTCTTTGCGTGATTTTTATTGGTTCTGCCTGAACCTTATTCTGAGTCAAAGTTGCCGCAGCTGCTGCAGGAACTTCTGAATAAATGATGGCCAAATCCCTTCTCATGGATTTGATGCCCGAATGGGCGCCCCAACATTTGAAACCTCTTACATTTGTAATGTTTTTGATCATAATTTCTTCCCTTTTAGGGTTTTAATGGGATTTGTGATAATCCAGTCGACTCCGACAAACCCAGCATCAAATTCATATTGTGAACTGCCTGACTGGCAGCACCTTTTAATAAATTGTCTATCACGGATACAACAATCACTCTTTGTGTACGCGCATCCCAGACGGGACAGATGTCACAAAAATGACTGCCCCGCACATCTTTCACTCCCGGAGGACTTTTCCGCAATCTGATAAACTGCTTGTCCTGATAAAATTCATGGTAGATTTTATCCAGTTTTTCCTGATTCATTTCCTCAGTGACACTTGCATAGGCCGTCACCAGAATTCCCCTATCAATCGGTAATAAATGTGGTGTAAACTGTAAAGTTACCTTGTTTTGGGACAATGTAGATAATTGTTCCTCTATCTCTACCGTATGCCTATGGCTTCCGATGCTGTAGGCTTTGAAATTTTCATTGACATTCGAAAAATGTGTGGTTGCATTCGCCTTGATGCCCGCCCCGGTCAGTCCAGATTTTGCATCGATCACCACACTGCCTTTTTGAATCGTGTTTCTTGCAAACAAAGGACTCAATGCAAGGATCGAAGCTGTCGGATAGCAGCCTGGATTGGCCACCAGATTTGCATCCTTGATCTGGTCAGCATTGAGTTCCGGCAAACCATAGATGGCATTCTTGAATCCTTGTGGGTAAGAATGGTTCTTTTCATACCAATTCTCATAAACCTCGGGACTTGAAAGCCGGAAATCCCCGGAAAGATCAATTATTTTTGCTCCCAGAGGCTCCCATTTGGCCACAAAATCCATGGAAATCCCATGGGGCAATGCCAAAAATATAATGTCTGGTTTTGAGTTCTCCACCGCAGAGGCACTCACAAGCTCCATATCCAAAATCCCATAAAACTGGGGATGAAGGTCGGAAAATGGTTTTCCGGTATGCGTTTCCGAGGTTATCATCATTATTTCCACTGCAGGGTGGTGGACAAGCAGGCGGGCCAATTCTGATCCCGTAAATCCTGATGCCCCAACAATTGCTACCTTATATATAGGATTATCCATTTTTTTCATCTTTTAATTGTTGTTCCAAAACTTCCTCGATTTTGAGAAGAACTGTTTCCAGATCCTTCTGATCGATGTTCAATGGTGGGACCAAGCGCAGGACCGAATCGGCAGTGGCGTTGGCGATCACGCCTTTTTCCATCAGGGATTTTACCAAAGGGGCTGCAGGCTTGTCAAACTGCACCCCGAGCATAAGCCCAAGTCCTCTGATTTCCAAAATGGAGGGGTATTTTTCCTTAAGCTTCATAAAAGCCGATTTCAGCCATTCTCCCTTTTGAGTAGCTGCTTCGCAGAGCCTTTCTTCCGAGATCACTTGGAGTGTAGCCAATGAAGCTGCAGCCATCAGAGGATTGCCTCCGAAGGTCGTCCCATGATCACCAAACTGAATAGCGGAACTCACTTTTTCATTGCAGAGGAAAGCGCCAATAGGAACTCCACCTCCCAAGCCTTTGGCCAAAGTCATGATGTCCGGTTGTACGCCATAATGGTCTTTGGCAAACCAATTCCCCGTCCTGCCGATACCACTCTGGATTTCATCAAAAATCAGGAGGACATCGTTTTCATCGCAGAGGGTTCTCAGCGATTTCAGATATTCAATTTCCGCCGGAACAATCCCACCTTCCCCTTGAATGGGTTCGAGGATAATTGCCGCCGTTTCTCTGCTCAAAAGATTCTTGATCGCCTCCAAATCATTGAATGGCGCTTGGGAAAACCCGCCTGGAATAGGCTCAAAACCCTGTTGGTATTTGACTTGACCAGTTGCGATGGTGGCCAAGGTCCTTCCATGAAAAGAATTCAACATGGAAATTACCTGACCCCCTTTCCCAATTTTGTGGGCATATCTACGGGCAATCTTGATCGCTCCTTCCACGGATTCCGCACCACTATTGGTCAGGAACACCCTGTCCATTCCGGAAATCTTCACCAGCAACGCACTCAGGGCCACTTGCGGTGGACTGACAAAAAAATTGGAAATATGCATCAATTCCGCCGCTTGATCCTGAATGGCTTTCACGACTTTGGGATGACAATGACCCACGCTGTTCACTGCAATGCCCGCGAGCATATCGATATATTCCTTTCCATCAGCATCCCAAAGCTTACTTCCTTTTCCTTTGATAAAGGCCAAAGGAAATCTTTTAAAGGTTGGGAGATAGTTTTCCTGATCTATTTCGTGTAGTACCTGATTGCTTATCTGCATGGATTACGGGGTCAAAGTGGTTCCTAAAGATTCATTTTCAAGGATATACCTGCGAAGCTGGTCAGGCTGGGTTCCATTGAGGATGACCGCTTTCCGGACTCCAGCCACAACGGCTTCTTCACAGGATTTTATCTTCGGGATCATCCCGCCTTGGATCGTGGAACCGTAATGCTGGGAAAGATCTGAAAGTCGGAGTTCCCGGATAATGGATTTGGGATCTGGATAATCAGAAAAAAGCCCGTCCACATCGGTGAGAAGGATATATTGGTCCACTTTTAAAGCCGCAGCGATTTGGCCGGCAAAAGTATCCCCATTGATATTGTATCCCGTCCCATCCTTATCGTTGGCGATACAGGTCATGATAGGAGTGAACCCCCCGCTTAACAACAAATTCAACAAGCTGGTGTCCACAGTATCAACCCGTCCTACTTGTCCGAGATCCACATGGATTGGATTCCCTTTACCATCCTTAGATTCGTGATCATATTTGACGGCGGTGACCGAGTTGCCGTCCTTACCGGAAAGCCCCACGGCTTTGAGCCCCGCTTGATTAAAAATACCGACAAGATCTGTATTGACTTCCCCGATTAGGGTTTTTTCTATATGAAGAAAAGCTTCGGAAGTGGTTTTGCGTTGACCATCAAAAAATTCCGATTGGATATCGGCGGATCTTAAGGCCTTGTTGATAAAGGGGCCTCCACCGTGGACCAGAATTACCTGATAACCTTCTTCGCTGAGTGCCAACACCTGTTTTGCGATTTCACTTTTCAGAGATTGGTTGGTCATTGCATTCCCACCATACTTGATGAGAAGTTTTTTGGTTTGCATGCTTTTTTGAATTTTATTAAGCTGTTTTTTTGACTATTTTCATTGAAATTCAGGAAAGAAGTCTCAAAACAATTGGAGAAAGGAAGGAACAGAATATTTTGGAAAATGATCAAAAATGCCTTCCGGCCCAATTTAAGCAATAACTATACCATGGGAAGGCAAATAAAGATTTAAAATGATAAAGCCTCCCGATTATTGAAATAGTGTATTTAAAAATTTGTTTTTTACCATTTAAGGGATGTTTACTGCCAGTATGTCTGTGCCTCCCGATCTTTTGTACACTGGGCGGGACCGGCTAATGCTCAACACATGTTTTGCCTTACAATTCCATTCCAGCTAACAATTGTCTACCAATCGGAACACTGTCAACCGATTTTGATTTCACCTTATCGGCCCCAAGGCATATTCTTCAAATGGCCTGATTTTCTTGCAGTTTCCACCCTTATTGGAAAACTGAATCCATATTTCAGGTGAAACGGGTAGAAGATTTAACCCGTTTTATGCATGATCAATTCTATTCCGACCTGAAGTTGCTCATTTATCAGCCGGTTTTTTACTGTTTTTGACTATGCATTATTATCCAATTGGTGCGATTTTCTTGTCGTTAGAGGCCTATTGGGCAGCCTCATGCATATTTCCATCTGACTTACTTCAAGTTAGATGCCCTACGTTACTTTTCCGCTGTCTTAGAATTCGGGTTTAAAAACACAAAACAATCCATGATCATCTTCCGGAAGAAGCCTCCCATTATGGTTTCCGGCAAGGACCTTCTGAACTTTGGCATTTACTGGTAATATTGAGGATATACACAAAACATTATTTATAAAACAAATAATTATACTTATAAATAAAAATTAACTTTATGGGCAACAAATTATTCAAATGATTTTCATTAAATTAATGGCATTATTTATCTGAATCCTTTGGACAGAAATCTCTTTAAACACCATTTTTATGATAACCATGGAAAAAAATACTGTTTCTTCAGCACAAAAACCACCAATCGTATGGGATTTTCCAGTAGGAATCCCCGACACCAAATTCCGGAAGTGGGCAAAAATCGGCACAGGAAAATTGATGTTACTTTTAAGACCTGGATTGAAAGATAAATTTTTTTCAGGCCACTACCCGAAAGACCGGTATGAAAGGGCGGCATTGGCAAGCTTGGTGAACAATTTGAAAAAATCACAAGATGTGGACCATCTCGCGAAATTACACCAGCAGATCTGGGCCAAAACCTCTGGTTTTAGCGCCTACGAGTCCACAGAGGAATTGTTGATGGAGGTAGAACCCTACCTGATGAAAAGTTTCGACAAGGTCCTTGACAAGTCTGCTTTCAAAACCTTGGTAGAGATCGGCTGCGGAACTGGAAAATTCCTCAATTATTTTTCAGAAAAATTCCCCATGATTGATAAATTTATAGGGATTGACATCAGTGCAGGACAGATTGAATTGAACAAAACCAAATACAAATCCAACCCGAGACTTGAATTTTACGCCGAGGATGCAATGGAATGGCTCAAGAAAAATTCCAGTACAAACACGGTTTACGTCACCTACGGCGGGGTTTTGGAGTATTTCAATGAGGACCAGGTCAACAATATGCTTGATTCCATGACGCAGCATGCCCCTGCAGGCCTTGTGGTGTTTGAGCCCATTGCAGATGGCTTTGATCCAAAGAAAGAAAAGCACTCCAAGGTAGACGGCTATGAATTCAACTTCAGCCATCCCTACCCCCACTTCGCCAGACAAGCCGGCATGGAAATCCAATATGAAAAAGTGTTTTATACCGACAATGCCTGGTGGATCATCTTATCGGCAGTCAAAAAATAGTGGTCAGAACAAATATTGGTGTTTCTGCTAATTCCCCACTGTAATATTTTTCAAAACTCAATCAAAGATTTAGCTTAAGAAACTCAAAGGCTGGAATTAGCCCCACCACCTTCCCGTTTTCTTCAAATCGATCGCTATGATTTTCAGTTACAATCACGCCTTTATCAAGATTGAAAAAATCCATGGCCTGAATCAGGCCCGCATATTCCCTCGTGAAATTTTCATCAGAGACATGTTAACATACCTGAATAGCACGGGATACTTTTCCTTTTTGTGATACCAGAAAATCACACTCTCCTTTTTCCTTGAAATAATGAATGGAGGTGTACTTGCGGCGGAGATGGAGGTAAACCAAGTTTTCTAATTTTCTACCCAAGTTTTCTGAAAAGGAAGTAGAGATAGCAGTGACTAAACCCATATCCATGGCATAGACTTTTTTAGGATTACGATTTTGGGCTTTGAGTGAATAGCTGAATTGGGGTACAAAATCAATCAGGGAGGCATCTTGGAAATAGGAGAAAAAGTCCGAAATCGTCACCGCCGATTTAATCCCAAACATACCTGTAAGTTTATTGGCGGATGTAGGCACCCCTAGATTACTCAGCAAATAAAGTGCGAATTGCTTCAACGAGGCCAGGTCTCTAACTCCATGACGGATGGCGATATCTTTCACCAAAATATCATCCAACAAAGCAATTATGATCAACTCATTTTGACTTTTGACAAACTCAGGAATACCGCCAATTTTTTAGTATTCTTCAAGAGATTCCTGAGAGGCTACACGATTGGTAAAAGCGACAAACTCTTGGTAAGAAAAGGGAAACAACTCCATAGACAACTGCCTTCAAAAAGAAGCCCTATTGCACACCTAAAACTTGTACTACGGTTAATTAAAAAGAAGCTGAGTAGTTACAAATTTCTTTATTCAATTATTATTTATTGTTTTTCAATAAATATTTACCGATGTTTGAGATATCAAATTCAAACTCAACAGGCTATGTCTCCTAAAACCGACCTCGTCATCAAGTTCCTACACGTGATCTCATGGATCATCTTCATTGGCCTTTGCATCCAGATGGGAACCCTGATTTTCAATTACGCATTCATCCAGTTTCATATCTTCGAGGTGAAATACCTTTACCTGATTTTGGATCTATCTGAGCTATTTACTCAGAATGAAATCTATTTCGGAATGCTTTTCAGTTTGGCGATCGGCATCACTGCATTGAAAGCTTACACTTTTTTTCTGATCACACAGATTTTTGAGCATTTAAAATTGGATAAGCCATTCAGCATTGAGATTTCCAATCTGATTTCAAAGATCAGCTACTACATTTTCTCAGTTGGAATACTCGGTACAATTGCACACCGATTCAACCAGCAGTTAGCCAAAAGAGGTTATCCAGTCGAAAATGCCTGGGAATATTGGAATGACTATTCAGC
The DNA here is from genome assembly GCF_030656585.1 of Rhodonellum sp. Taxonomy (NCBI): domain Bacteria; kingdom Pseudomonadati; phylum Bacteroidota; class Cytophagia; order Cytophagales; family Cytophagaceae; genus Rhodonellum; species Rhodonellum sp. Next base: position 137,027 of record NZ_JAUSPP010000059.1, on the reverse strand, counting down.
CTTTTTGATGATGGCTGCGGTGGTTTTTGTGATCGCACAAATTTTCAAAAAAGGGATGGAATTGCAGTCTGAAAATGAACTCACAGTCTAAGCCTTTCTACTTCGATTATTAAAAAAAGACAGTTTTTTATGAAAACAACTAAAGTATTACTCTGGATTGCATATATCAGTTTTGTGTCATCAATCATAGCCCTTAGTATTTTGGGAGCGGTTTTTTTTCAAACTGAATTCGATGCTCAAGAAGCTGAAAAAGGAAGTTTAGAGGGTGTGGTTTCCAAAAGCACTACCAATAAGTTCGAGCTGCCCATGAACTTGAATGTGGAGTACTATTTCCGAATCAAAAATGGCGTGTTATTAGTAGACAGCTATTTTTTAAAACTTCAAAAGAAATTCCTAACTAATTCTGCAGAAGCGCAAGTCGCGGAAAAGGATGTAGATTACCCTGTATTACTACAGGAAAATTTTTACACAATGCCAGACTCAGAAAGCTATTTGTATATTCCAATTTCATATTCAAGTATTCAGGCTGCAATCACATTTGGAAAGTTTTACTTCTTTTTGGCGGCAGCAATCCTATTAATTGCCATTTTTATAACTATAAGATTCCTGAGAAACTGTGATAAAGGACATTTCTTCGTTCATGCTAACATCACATATATACGGATTATTTCTTATATCGCTATTGGATACAGTTTGATTGACTATGGAGCTCAATGGCATATCTTTAAGAAATTAAACAATAGCTTTAGCGAATTTCCAATCAATATTGATTCTGCTTTGGATTTCAATTGGACTTACGTGATTGCTTCACTTTTCTTATTACTGATCACCCAAGCCTTCAGTGAAGGAATCAAATTAAAAGAGGAACAATCCTTAACCATCTAAATCATGCCAATAATAGTCAATTTAGATGTCATGATGGCCAAGCGGAAAATGTCCCTCAATGAGCTTTCTGAGAAAGTAGATATCACGCTCTCCAACCTTTCCATTCTCAAGACCGGCAAAGCCAAAGCCATTCGGTTCAGCACGCTGGAGGCGGTCTGTCAGGCGCTGGACTGCCAGCCGGGGGATATTTTGGAGTTTAGAGAATGCCTTGAATGACGATTGACGAAGTATAATTTAAGCGCTACAATTCAGCGTTTGACCTACCTCAATAACATGAATGAACCTGAAACCACTTTCGTCTGAGAACCAACGGCCCAATATTCCACCTTATACGCATAAATACCTTGAGAAGAATTCACCCCATTAACTGTTCCATCCCATCCTTTATCTGTTAGCGAATCGGAATAAAACATCAAAGTTCCCCATCGGTCAAAAACCCATAATTTCAACGATTCAATTTGTCTGAATACTGGAAAAAAATAATCATTACTGCCATTTTTGTCGGGAGCAAATGCATCAGGGACTCTTAATGCCGGCCCTCCTACCTCAATGATTTTTTTAATTTCTTTAAAGCAGCCATCACTTGAATTCACTGATAATATGATCTCATAATTTCCTGGCTCAGTATAACTGTGGATAGGGGAAAATTCAGAACTCATAACGCCATTTCCAAAATCCCAAGTGAAGTCCAACTGACCGCTTCCAATTGATAGATTTTCAAACAAAATTATTTCGTTGGGTTCTATCGATCCACTTTGATTTATATTAGAACTCTTCCATTCAAAATTCGCCTCCAAATACGCTATATCCTCATTTTCAATAATTAAGTTAGAAGATTGACTACAGCCTTCGGTGTTTTCAACTCTAATATTGTAGTTCCCGGGACCTATTTCTTTAAACTCAAATGTCCCGATGGATAAATTAGAATTAGTGAAATTAAATGATTCTCCCTCACCTGTTGTTCCTTCAATTGTAAGGTAAAAAGTATCCTCAATTTCGGAATCTATAGCAATTGACAGCGCAAAATCAGAGAAATCCGGGCAGATCCCTTTTTGTCCAATTTTCTGAATATCTACCGTAAAACTTTGCAGAGGTAAAATTTCAAATTCAAGTTCCTGACTGCACCCCAAAGAATTTTGCGCTACTACCTGGTGTTTACCGACTGGAAACGATCTACTGTAGTCTTGGACAAATCCATTGCCATCCAAATAGTCATAACTAACTGCAATATCTTGATTTAATGAATTGAAAGTTACCAATCGATCAGTTATGCTTCCTCCACAACCTGCCTCTTCAATCTCTATCTCCAGATCGAAAAACCCGGACCGAAGGCCAAATTCTTTTGGACAATTTGGGTTATCGGAAGGAATTGCAAAATAGGTTTGACTTATATTGAATGGAATTTCATTTACATATTCAATGGTCGACTCACTAACAGGGAAACTATCGAAATATCTGGTTCCAACCGGAAATAAACTATTAAGTTTGGAAATGTTCACCACAGAATTACTTTCCGGTTGGCAAATTGAAATCAAAGAATTGGCTTGATCAAAACCGCATTCTTGAATCAAATATTCGCCCGCTAATACATCCAACAAAACAGGGCCATAAATAGGTGATTCAAGACAGGATCCTCCTTCATCTTCTCCAATTTTTAATGGTGCGGTAGCCATTGAGGTACCTGTAATGCTATTGATCCCCACAATATTACCATCTAGGACAAATGGAAGTCCGCAAGATTGCACTAGGAGATTGCATTGTCCGGTCACCTTTACTTTATATGCGATTTTTCCAAGAATTTGATCCTTTGAATTTGGTATCGGCAAATCACCTATTTCCCAATTTAATACCCCATTACTGAATTCAGGTAATTGTCCGGAAGAATTTGAAAAAAAATATTCAGTTTCTGCACTAACAAATTCAAGTCCATTAGGAATATTCAATTCTAAAAGAGCCTTTTCTATTGAAATTTGTCCCAGATTCCTAATCTCAACCTCCAGTTCTATTTCATCCAATGGCTTAATTTCCGGTATTTCTCCATTAGCATCAGGGGTAATATAATGGTAACCTTCAACAAGGGGCTCATTCGCTTCTACTGCTGTAATGATATTATATATAACATATGCGTCCCCATCAGTTCCATATCGAAAGCGAGTGCCCGTCTGTCCATTCTTAAGAATTTCATTATTATCGTTGGGAATTTCAAAAATGGAAATATCCATTCCCGTATTATTTTTCAATTGCGGATTCCTTAGATTTCCACCTGTGGAAATACTTGAATTGAAAAAATTATTAATTGAATTCCCAGAATGAGAAAGTCTTATAAAATTACCAGAGCCTTCTTCTTTTTCTATTTCAAAGTAATCTCCAAAAGCAGCTACATCGCCTTCGCCTGCAGCGACTCCCAATTTCATTCTTACCGGACCTGAATCGACTGTAGAAAATCCTGAGATCGGAATTGTATAATCCGCAACTACACTTCCCCGAACAAATGCATAACCATCAAATACGGTAATACTTCTGTTAATCATCGAAGGATTCTCGTAAACCACAACCATTGACCATCCTCCATAATGATAGTTTGTTCCTTCTATTGCTGCCAAATCAGCAACAGTATATTCTCCTTCACCGGAATTTTTAACGAAATCAGTGACTTCCACAAAGCCAACAAAAAGACCCAAATCATTGGGTAAATCCAAACCGTAAGTGTACCTTATATCATTTGCTTTTGCTGTAAAAGTTTGTGTAATTCCTGTTGGTCCTTTTAATGTTACCTTCCTTCTATCCAGCTTTTTATTTATAAAGGATCCTTTTGACACTTCGAATTCATCCTAAGTAGGCCCCCTTCCAGACCAATACATACCTGCGAATAAAACTTGAGAGCAATCAGTATTTGCTCCATTTTCATTTGAAAATTTTAATGTAGCTGAGGATGAATTAATTGTATTTGAATCCCCATCTACATCCACATATATTAGAAGATTATCATTCATCAAGTTGTCTCCATAGTTTTGAAGCGTCAAATTGGTATTGCCTATCAAAGCAAAGTCTCCTTTAATTTCAAAGGTTTTCCTGCTTTGATTATTTTGAGAAGCTCTTTCTTGAAAAGGTACTCGAACTTGCGCAATGGCCTGGGAGAAAATAAACGTTAAAAAGAAGAAAATTAACGTTCCAAATAGTTTTCGCATAGCGTTGGTGAAATAATAACACAAGCTCATAGTTAATAAAAATCTAACTTAAATTCGTCCTGAATATCTTATTTTTTTGAAACAAAACTATCCTACAAAATCTAAACGATTGTATTGATGTCCATGTCAGAGAAATCTATGTAAAACAGACAAAGGCAAGTTTAACCTCACATGGGTACAAATTGCCCTCAGTAAAATAAAGAAACAGCTGCAAACCTACCATATGATCAGTGAACGAATGTTTATAAAACATCTAGATAAGTTTTGATATAAGCTGAACAAAAGATACTTCGGTCAAAAGCTTTTTGACAGGCTCATCATTTCTTCAATATAAACTTACTGGCCTGATTGCGGATAATCATATTCCAAAATAATCGATTCCAAAGTTTTACTTTTCGCTATTCAATTTTTGATTTGGGGCAAATTGGTTGTTGGTTTACTGGATAATTGAGGTTTGAAAATTATGTTTAATTTTTCCGTCCCACTGTAAGAGCTCTTTTTCTTGAGGGGTTGTAAAAAAAATTAATCAGAAGAAAGAATGAAAAGGATAGAAATATTCGAATATAGGTTGAGTTTTTTTAATAAATACTTAATCTCCGCATTCCAATGAAAAGTCCGTTATAAAAACAGATCTGGAAGGTTCAGCTGTCATAGTGGTACAAATATTCTTCTCTTCAGGAAGTAACTCTCTGAACTCAAAGAAGAAACTCTGACCTAATTTTGGCTCCTCAATCGGCTCTCCAAAATATTCGTAAAATGCACTCCCTATAGGTATCCTGGCAGCGATTACATTTTCAACCCTACCTGCTCCGCTTTCCATAAAAGAATTCACTGAACGATTTGTTACTTTAATAACAAATCCATCACATGCGTAAGATTGGATCTTTCCCTGATAAGCCAAACACTCTTGCTGCTGATCCGTGCATCGGCAAAGGCAACCAATCACAAAGATCCAAATGGAAATGTTCAAAAATGGTTTCATAGTATGTTTTATAGGTAATAAGACGAGAGTACTCCTTAGTTCGCTACAAGCTCAACGAAAATTGCTTTGTTATCCCTGACCATGAGATGGGATATACCGTTGCGGTAAGAATCAATTGACTAATGCCCTTCCAAAGAATCTTTTCCAGATTGAGATTGATGTAGTGCCTTCCTTTCCGATTAATGCACAAATAAATTGCCTCTCCCTCGGAGGATTTCTTGCTCTTGGAATTCAAAACAGCAGAGATTTTGAAATCTATCATGGTTCAAAACACCTAGAAAAATCAAAGCGGACAATAAAAGGGAGAAATTGGGGGACAGACCCATTCGAATTTACCAGAATCAAACAGATTCGAAATAGTGCTAAATGCCTGAAAAACAAAAAACTCCGAACAATTTTTACATTGTTCGGATTCTAAAAGTAGCGGGAACAGGGCTAAATACCTCTTATTTTCATTTCACCAAACAGAGTTTAAATATACAAGCAATCAATGTTTTATCTTAATACCTAATTAAATAGGGATAAATAAAATAAGATTAGATAAAAGAAAAGTGTCCCCCAAAGTGTCCCCCATTATATTTTTTATATCTTTAGGTATCCAATCAAACGACAGAAATAATGGCCAAATTCAATTTTTACTTAAGAGAAAAAAATAAGGATGGCGAAACCCCTATCATCTTATTCATTAGTTTTAACGGCAACCGCTTTAAATACCCAACGGGGAAAACAGTTCATCCTAAATTTTGGAATGAACCCGAACAAGAAGTAAGGCAGGTTAAGGATTTTTTTGAGCCAAAAATTTTTAATAATAATCTTGGATCGATTTTAAAAGCGGCAAAAAAATCAATTGGGAATTTAGAAAATGAGTTAGGCCGTTTACCCACACCGGAAGAAATCAAGAATTTTATAGATAGAGAATTAGAAAGAAATGAAAATGGGGATACCTCCACCACTGAAACCGCCCCGACATTTTTAGGATTGTTCAAAAGATTCATTGATGATTCAAAGGAAGGTATTAGGCTTACAAGTAGTGGAAAAAGGTTTGATAAAAGATCCATTCAAAAATACAATACTGTTTATTCAACTTTGGATAAGTTTGGAAAAAAGTATAACCTCACTTTTGAAACCATTGACAAGAATTTTTACACCAAGTTTGTAGCTTATTTGAATAAAGAGGAATCCACTAAAAACGCCAAAGGGGAAAAGGTGATCATCAAAAAAAGCTATTCTTTAAACAACGTTGGAAAGTACATACAAGTAATTAAAACCTTTTTGACCTATGCCACGGAGAACGGATATAACCACAACATGTACTTTCAGACAAAACAGTTCAAAGCCCACAAAGTAGCAGGATTTTCAGTTTACTTAACTGAGGATGAAATTAACGATTTGTACACTTTGGAATTAAGCCATAAACCACATTTGGAACGAGTCAGGGATTTGTTTATCGTGGGATGTTGGACGGGATTAAGATTTTCAGATTTTACCAATATTCAACAAGAAAACATTGATAGGGATTTTTTGAGAATAACTACATTTAAGACGGGCGAAAAAGTCATTATTCCAATCCATGAAACAGTAAAGGAAATAATGGCAAAATACAACGGGAAATACCCTAATAGCTTGCCCCCTGCAATTTCAAACCAAAAGATGAATCTTTACCTCAAAGAAATTGCAGTGCTGGCTAAGAGCCTAAAAAAGCCTGTAAATGTAGAGGGGATAAAAGGAGGATTTCAAACCTCCACCAAAAAACAAAAATGGGAACTGATAACCACTCACACCGCCCGTAGATCAATGGCAACAAATGTTTATAAAAGTGGATTTCCTGCGATTAGTTTAATGAAAATTACTGGACATAAAACAGAAAAAAGTTTTTTATTGTACATAAAAGTGACACCAGAAGAAAACGCACATAAATTATTAGAACATTGGAATAAGTCAGTTTTAAAAGTAGTTTGATATGAAAAAAATAAGTTTTAGCGAAAAAGAAATTGAGAAACTTAAAAATTTCTTAAAGTATGCTCAAGAGGAACAAAAGCAAGAAAAATTAAATGAAATAGTTGATAAGGAAGTACTAAATATTATAAGAGAAACTTTAGTTACTTGGATAGTCGAAAATGATTTGAAAAAGGCAATTACGGATTTACACTCCAATGAGCTATTTATTCAAACCATGGTGGGATATAATGATTGGAAGGAATACCACAAAGGTGAATTTAAAAAAGCAGTTAAAGGTTTGAAACATATTTTCAGGCAATACAACACCATCGTACCAACAGATTGGGAAAAAATATTCTATGAATGGTACTTGTTAAAATATCCTGAATTTGAAAATGCATCAATTAGTACAATTCCACCACTTAGTGAGAAACAAATTTTTCAATGGGCAAAAGAACATGCCACTCAATTTGAATTTATATCTGAGGAACAATCTGAGAAACTTAAAAATCTACCTCACAAACTTTGTGTTTTAGAAGATTTGGGTTTTTTGAAACTTCTTGAGGAACGGTTTTCAAATAAATCTTATTTTGGAAAGGCATCACACAACGATAAAGCAAGATTATTAGCCTCACTTTTTGAAATTGAAAACCCCGAAGCAGTAAGACAAGCATTAAAACAAAAACAAAATGGAAAAAATGATTTTCAATCAACCAAAGCGATTGAGAATGCTAATATAACCCTAAAAAATCATGGGTTGGAACCTTCCATATTTATATCAATTAATCTTTTTTAACAAGTTGGGGAAACCGCAAACATTCCCCACTTTTCATCTTTCTAATATTACACCATAACATCAAAACAAAAGTTATGGACCAGCCAATAATGCTATTTCCTTACTCATATGAAGAGTTTACAGGGATAATTAGAAATGAAGTCAGAGAAGCAGTAAAATCATTAAGGACCACTGAATCAACCCGCCAAAGCGAAATACTTAGAACCAGAAAAGAAGCAGCGGACAAGCTTAAAATTTCCTTAGTAACCCTTAATGATTGGAGCAAAAGAGGTGTAATTAAATCTTATTTGATTGGAGGTAGGGTTTTGTATAAAGACAGTGAGTTAGAAGACTCACTTCATTTGGTCAAAACAGTTAAATGTTAAACCGATGGTACCAATAAAAGAAGTGGCACCAATCAGAAGGAATCCAATTGATGCCAAAACCCGCTTAAGTATCCAATCAAAAGCAGAATTCAAATATACCCATTATTTAGGGTATTTAATCAGTCAGAATTTTGAAATATTATTTTTTGCAGGTGTGGAGGCCGTTAATTTATGAAGGTCAACAGAAACAAGTCTGATCAATTCCAAACCAAGTATAAGAAGCCGGGCAAAAAAAGTACCATTACCCAAGCTTTGGCATGGGAGGCAGTACAGCGAGATCCAACACGTTATACAAAGATTCAATGTGTATATTCATTCCTTTTAAAATTTCAGGATGAATGTTTTTCTCGGAGGCAGTTGGAGGAAAAAACAGGATTTCGGGCATCCTCACTTACAAGTATAATTAACAGTTTGCACACCATTGGATTAATTGGTATCGAAAAGCAAGATGTTTGCGAATATACAGGCATGGAGGTTTATTTCTATTATGCCATAGATCCAATGTCTGAACCGCAAAAGAGCCTGTTTTGATTATGGAAGAAAAAGCTATTTACATAAAAAATATTTTTTATCTACCAACAGATAAAAAGCTATACTATCTAATAGGGCATATTTTAAACCGATGGGAGGCAAAAAAAAGGGGATGCTTTGAAACCAATGAGGGTTTAGCGAAAATTTGGGGTTGTAGTGAATCCACAATAAATAAGGATTTGAGGCAATTAAAAAAAGAAGATTTTATAGCCATAGATTACCCAGGTCAACCAGGAAAAAGAACTATTAAGCCATCAGAAAAATTATTTGAGTTGCTATCAAAAAAAACACAAACATTAATTGAGGATAAGAAGGTAAAATATTACCCTCTTAAATCACCCCAAGAAGGTAAAGAATTACCACAGAAGGAGGTTGATTTTTACCCTACTGAAAGTAAATTATTACCATCTACGGAAGTAAATTATTACCCTCATAATAGTATCATTATAAATACTATAAATAATAATATCATAAAAGATTTTTTAGAAAAAAAAGACTCCCCTTTAAATGTAATCTTTGAAAATTGGAAAGACCTATTTGATGCAATTAAAGATTCAATTGTTTACGATAAACTTAAACACCATTGGGAAACATCACCAACTGAAGGATGGGATTTTGAATTAATATTAAAACATTGGACAAATGGAAATATTAAAAAACAATTTACAACATTGGAGGACATTGAAAGTGTTTTTAAAGGCTATTTAAAAAGAAAGATTTTCCTGACAATTAGCGAAAAGGATAAAATCACTTTTAACCCAGAATTAAATATAAAAGAAATAAATTATAATGAAAAAGAAAAAACCCATTTAGAGATTTTCAATCTCCTTTTCCATGAAATAAAATGGTTGGAGCTTATTAGAAGCCAATTCAAATGCAAAGACCTAAATGAAGTTGCTGAACATTTGCAGACTTTTAAAATTAATTGCATAATTAAAGAAGATTTCAAAACAGATCCAAAAAATGCTAAAAGCCATTTTCTAAATTGGATAAAGGCTGGAAATCCAATACCACCAATTAAACCCAAACATCAAATAGGAGCACAATCATTTAGAGGATTCTAAATTTTTGAATTTAAGGTTTAAAAAAAATTAAAGCATTCTTGGTTAATGCAAGATTGCACCACCTGAAAGTGGAGTCATAAAATCTAATAACCTAATTGGTTTATTCTGAATTTTCGGAATCCATAAAAAGGGGTGTTTAGAACTTTGAGTAGATATTAACAAATATGACTACCTACAAATCTAATTAGTTTTAATACATCTTATAGATAATCCCTGAGCCTTCTCAGCGCCTCCATCTCCAACATTCCCGCTATCATGGGTTAACGTTACAACCTCACTTACTCTTGGATTGATAGAGGTACTAGACCACCAGCCCCCAACAGATCCAAATAAAACAAATTGACCATCAGTAAACCTTGTTCCACTTGATAATCCAGAAAACCCGCTATCATTTGTAGCACCTGTATTCGGAGTATCCCAAAATTGATTTCCGATAGATTTCATTTTACCTCCTGCCCCACTTCCTAAATTGTTAATCATTAAATTCCAATCCTCAATTGATGGTATTTTCCATCCACACGGACAAATATTTCTAGAATCATTAAAAGCAAACCAATTATATAATTTACCATGTGGTTTATTTAAATCAGGATTATTATTATAATAAACCCAAGCAGGATTATTTAACACTACATTTTCTGACCATTTTTGAGAATCATTTATATTGGAAATTAAATCCCCATTACAAAATTTAGTGGTTTTTAAATTTTCAACCATCCAAAAAACATTGCCAATCTGTATAGTTTTATATAAATTTCCATCACCATCAGAAATTTCACCATACGTTAAACCACTTTTTAGATGATCTTCAATAATTGGAATTTTTGGTGTTTCAGTAGCCCTATCACCACATGAAAGCATAAAAAAAACTGAGGAGATCATTAAAAATTCTTTGATGGAAATTGAGTACATTTTTTTTAATATTAATTTAAAAATAAAATTTAGACCAATTAGCAAAAACTTTAGACACAATCAAATATCTTTTCAAAAAATCATGTTGAATCTTACTTCAATTATTCTAAAAAATTTTATTTAATTGATAAGTTTCACCTTATCTCCCATACAACTTTCAGGATTTGAATAATTAAATTTTAGTCGAATTCGACTAATTGAACCTTTTAAAATAATTCAATCCTTCAGGATCCTTCCAAAAAAGAAGATGAAAAGGAAAAAGAGGAAATCACCAAGAATTTTCTTACACTATAAAAAGAATTATAATAATACTTATCTGCAAATAGTCCAATCATCCTAAATCGGATTAATAAGAAGTAATTAGGCGTTAAATTCGTAAATTACGGAAACAATACGGCAATTATGGGAAAATTTGAAAAAGGGAATGCAGGCAGACCAAAGGGATCAAAAAATAAATATCCTTTAGCGTTGCGTGATCGGATCCAAAATCTATTTGATGATAATTTTGAAACGATTCAATCAGACCTTGACGATTTAGAACCAAAGGAAAGGTTAAAATTCATTTCTGATTTGTTGCCTTATTTGGTTCCAAAACTTCAAACCTCCACTTTGAACCATACGGTCAATTTAGAGAGCCTTACAGAGGATCAGTTACAAATATTGATTGACAGGTTAATAAATGAATAAAGAGACAAAGAAAGCCGTTCTAATCGGTTTAAAACATTCGATGATTAATAAAGTGGAGGCAAAAACCCTACTGGATAAAGGGGTTACGTCCGTGGTAATTCAAGATGGATCCCAAAAAACACAAATCTATTTAGAGGCATTGAGAAAAGTTTCTAAAATTTTATTCGTCTTACCTTCAAATAATCGTTAATGGAACATACAAAAGGAAACAAAATTTCAATTCTAAAATCTTTAGAGGAAAAGAACATCAATTTAGATCATGCTCGAATGTTATTGAAGTTTGGAATAGTTGGTTTTATCGTTTTGGATGAGAAAAACGAATCAGAAAAACATTTGGAGGCATTAAGAAAGTACGGGATCGAGCCATATATTTTAAAAAAAAGGAAATGATATGTTTAAATTTTTAAGAGGATTATTCACCGAAGCACCGATTGTAACAGTCCCTAAGATTGAAAATGAGTTAATCCGGACATTCGAAAAAAACATTGAGTACTATAAAAATAATACTTGTCCCCATTGCCAATTTCAATACCCTGAGGAAATAAAAAGAAAAAGGAAATGTAAAAATTGTTCAAATGAGATTTTCAGGGAATACATAGAATCAACCAAAGAGAGGGTGTTATTAAAGGGTGAAGAATTTAAAAAGTTTAAACTGATTGAAGAAGAAATCAATTTGATAAAATGGATTCAAAAAGAATGCGAGTATTTCAATATTGACTTTAAAAATGTGGAAAATCTTTCTAAGGAAAGAAAGCTAAAAATACAGGATATTTTTTGGGGAGAATTAAATAAAGTTTCCATTGAATTATTTTCTAAAAGGAAATTTGGCAAATACAGTTTACTTAGAAGAATGATGGTTATTTTTTTAAAAAAAGAAAACAGAATAGAAAAAGGGCTTTTTTTAGTTTTTGAGTCCTTATTCTTAGAATTAAATGGATGTGATGATAATCTTAATAAACAATTTGATCTTCAACTCTCTCATATTTTGGATGTCGATTTAGGCCATTTGAGTTTGATTGAAGAAAAAATAAACCTAGATGTGGATGATATGAAATCTAAATTCATTTCACATTGTAAACCACTTTTTATGAAAGGAATGATCTATAATTCAGAAGAGGCATGGGAATTAATTAATTCAAGGCTTAACCCTATGGGATGAAAAAATTTATTCACCTAAGTATTTGGCTAGCTCAAAGTGTCCCCCAAAGTGTCCCCCAAAAAAGAAAAACCCCAAATACAATTAGTATAAGGGGTTTCTTGTAGCGGGAACAGGACTCGAACCTGTGACCTTCGGGTTATGAGCCCGACGAGCTACCAACTGCTCCATCCCGCGATATATCTTTGTAATTATTGGTATCGATATGAAAATTAAAGGGGCTTCAAATCATTTTTTGACGCCTTGTCCTTTATTGTGATACAAAGGTAAATAGATATTCTATAAAATCAAGTACCTTTGCAAAAAAAAATTATTGTCATGACTGAAATCACACACAAAGCTGGCTTTGTCAATATCATCGGAAAACCCAATGTAGGCAAATCCACGCTCATGAATGTGCTTATAGGTGAAAGACTTTCGATCATCTCCTCCAAGGCACAAACGACCCGTCACAGGATCATGGGCCTGATCAATGACGACAACTATCAGATTGTTTTTTCCGATACCCCCGGAATGCTGAAGCCCAAGTACGAGCTTCACAAAAGCATGATGAGTTTTGTCAACATCTCCCTGGAGGATGCAGATGTGATCCTTTTCGTAACCGATCTATTTGAAACTGAAGAAGAAATAGAAGACGTAATTGAAAAGATCAACCAATCCGGTACTCCTGTACTTCTGGTCATCAACAAAATTGATCTTTCCAAGGAAAATCAATTGGAAGAGGTGACTGCCTACTGGACCCAAAGATTAAAAGCCGAAACGGTAATCCCCATTTCGGCCACAGAAAGTTTTAACACAGAGCGTATTCTCCAGGAAATCCTTGACAGGCTTCCTGACCATCCCCCATTTTACGACAAAGCCGAACTTACCGACAAGCCGGAACGTTTCTTTGCTTCTGAAATCATCCGGGAGAAAATCTTCAACAATTATAAAAAAGAAATCCCCTATAGCACTGAAGTGGCGATTGAGGACTTTTATGAGGATGAGAAAATCATACGGATCCGAGCCATTATCTACGTCGAGAGAGAAAGCCAAAAAGGCATCATCATCGGTGAAGGTGGAAAGGCACTGAAAAGAGTGGGTATCCAAGCCCGTGCTGAAATGGAAAAGTTCTTCGGAAAGAAAATCTTCCTGGAAACCTACGTGAAGGTGGAAGACGACTGGAGAAAAAATAAATTGAAATTGAAAAAATTTGGTTACGACCAATAAGATAAAAACAGAATGGCAAATATAGTAGCGATAGTGGGTAGACCCAATGTTGGGAAGTCTACCTTTTTCAATAGGTTAGTAGAGGAGCGAAAAGCCATCGAAGACAACATGAGCGGTGTCACCAGAGACCGCCATTACGGGCATGCTCAGTGGGGAGGAAAATTTTTCTCCGTGATCGATACCGGTGGATATGTCATCGGATCAGAAGATATATTTGAATCAGAAATCAGAAAACAAGTGAAACTTGCCTTGGATGAGGCCAGCGTGATTTTGTTTGTGGTGGATTGTTTCGAAGGAGTGACAGAACTGGATTTGGAATTCGCCAAAGTACTCAGGAAGACCAAAAAACCTATTTTCATTGTCGCCAACAAGGCCGACAATACAGAAAGGTTGTTGATGGCTACAGAATTCTACAGCCTGGGACTTGGTGACAACGAAGTGTACCCCATCGCAGCGGTCAGTGGAAGTGGCACAGGAGACCTCTTGGATGCCGTCATTAAGGAATTTCCCGACGAAGGAGACGAAGATCCAGATGCAGGAGTGCCAAAAATCGCCATCCTCGGCAGGCCAAACGTGGGTAAATCCTCTTTCCTCAACACCCTTTTGGGCACAGAACGCTCCATCGTCACCGACGAAGCAGGAACCACCCGTGATGCCATCCACACCAGATACAAACTCTTCGGTCAGGATTTCATCATCACCGATACGGCAGGAATCAGGAAAAAAGCCAAAGTACATGAAGATATCGAGTTTTACTCCGTCATGCGCTCGCTGAGAACATTGGAAGAATCCGATGTACTGATCATCATGATCGACGCCACCCGAGGACTTGAGGCACAGGACAGTAACTTGATCTCCTTGGGGATAAAAAATAACAAAGGCATCATGATTGTTGTCAACAAATGGGATTTGATCGAAAAGGATCACAAAACCATGGACAAATTCAAGGAAGACATGCTTGAAAAACTTGGCGAAAACAGATGGATACCCATCATTTTCACTTCGGTGGTCAACAAACAAAGGATTTTGCAGGCAATAGAACTGGCTGTAAAGGTGTATGAAAACAAGACCCGAAAAATCCCTACGTCGAAATTGAATGACATCATCTTGGCGGAAATCGAAAGATACCCTCCACCAGCCTGGAAAGGGAAGTATATCAAAATCAAATACATCACCCAACTTCCGACAAGAAATCCGGTGATTGCTTTCTTCTGTAACCTTCCACAATACATCAAGGCGCCTTATACACGTTATTTGGAAAACAGAATCAGGGAAAACTTTGATTTTGAGGGCGTTCCAATCAAGGTGACTTACAAAAAGAAATAAAAAATATTTGATCGATTGCTTGATAGTTACATGAATGGTCGTAAATTTGCATCCTTGAATTAAGAAACAAACAAAAAAACATGAAAAAGGTATTTGCATTATTCGCTGTAGCTGGTATGTTGTTCACTGCATCTTGCGGAAACAAAGAAGTTTCAGAAGAGACTACTGAAGTTGAAGTAGTCATTGAAGAAACTCCTGAAGTTATTGAAGAAGCTACTGAAGAAGTACTTGAAGATTCAACTGAAAATGTTGAAGTTGTAGTTGAAGGTTAATTCCTCACTCTTCAAAAAAAATTAAAAAACCCCGCATCTGCGGGGTTTTTTTTTGATCAATCCTATTTATCTTTGAGTGGATGAGTACTGCCCAAAAAATCTTCAATTCCCTGAACCTTCATCTTCCCGAGAATTCCGTTCAATATTGCTGGGATCTTTGGAACGAGGACCCTTTCAATTTTTTGATCACCAAGAGCAGAAGCACCAAGTTGGGTGATTTTAGGTATAGGAAGGATAGACCCATCCAGACCATCACAATCAATTCAGACCTCAATGCCTTTCAATTCCTGATCACCTACATCCATGAGGTTGCACACCATCGGGCATTCAAGAATTATGGCATTGCGATCAAGCCACACGGGTTGGAATGGAAAAAAACTTTTCAGGAAATCATTTCGCCTATGCTGTCAGATTTGGTCTTCCCCAAAGACATCCTCATCCCTCTCAAAAGACACATGCTCAATCCGAAAGCAAGTACAGGAGCAGATCTCTTTTTAAATAGGGAAATCAAGAAATACAATCTCCAAAACCAGGAACCGGGACATTCACTATTGAATGATATAAAACTGGGGTCAATTTTTGAATTGAAAGGACGGAAATTCCAAAAGGAAACTGTACGAAGAACAAGGGTTCTTTGCATTGAAATTCCCTCCGGAAAAAAATACCTCATCTCCGCACATGCAGAGGTCAGAAAAATTGAGGCATAACTACTCTTTCTCCTCTCCGATCTGGTTTTCTTCCTGAGAAAAATCCTTGGGCTGAGGCAGATCCTTCAATGCATTGATGCCAAAATATTCCATGAATTTATCACTTGTTCCATAAAGCATAGGCCTGCCCACCCCTTCCGATTTTCCTTTGATCGCAACCAATTCCTTCTCCAATAATTTCTGGACAGAATAATCACAATTCACGCCGCGAATCTGTTCAATTTCGGATTTGGTAACCGGTTGTTTGTAGGCAATAATGGAAAGTGTCTCCATTTGAGCCGTGGAGAGTCTTTTGTGCGATTGTTGTTTGAGCAATATGGAAATGCTGGCTTTGTAGGCCGGCTTGGTCAAAAATTGATACCCACCACCTAAATGCTCCAAGGAAAACGAAAAATCATCCTCTTGGTACTTGTTGCGCAAAGTCAAAATAGCTGCTTTGATGTGCTCATTCGGGACTTCACTTTCAAACATTTCCGTTAGACACTTTTGAATCTCCTCAATGCCTAACGGAGATGGTGAACAAAATATCAAAGCTTCAATATGCTTGGGAAGAAAATCCACTTATTTTTTCGCGAGCTTGGCTTCAATTGAATGCATGGTGTGCGGAACGGCCCTTAACCTTTCCTTGGGAATCAACTTCCCTGTATCCACACAAACCCCGTATGTTGCATTTTTAATACGGACAAGGGCATTTTCGAGATTGGTGATGAATTTTTGTTGCCTAGCAGCAAGTTGACTCAAGCTTTCCCTTTCCAAAGTGTCTGCTCCATCTTCCAGCAATTTTGATGTTGATGAAGTGAAATCAGTTCCGGTATCGTTTTTTTTGCTCAAGGTTTCTTTTAGAGAGACCAGTTCTTCTTTGGCTATTGCCAATTTTCCCAAAATAAGTTCTTCGAATTCCTTAAGCTCTTCTGGAGCGTAAGCTGTTTTTTCTACCTGGTTCATATCTTTGTCGTTAAAGAAGTGTTTTTTTGATCTTTAGATCTCAATCAAAAAGTCCTCTAAAATACACCAAGCAATTTGAAATAAAAAAAAAACCGTCTTTCGACGGCTTTTTAATTTATAGAGAGATTTTGCAACCTCTTCTGCAGTAGCTTTTCATCCATCGCCAAATTGTACTTTATTCTCAGGTAGCGCTGGATAACTTTTAGATTCTTGCCCTTTTTTAGGAAATAGGTCTTTAATGTTTGGGTGATTAGGTCATTTTCCATAAGGGCTTTGGTTTAATTGATTTTCACTTTCTAATATAGTACTTTTTACCTTAAATTTTCATTTTTTTTTAAAATTTGGATCCAACAACAACAGTTTTCTTGATCCGACTGACATTTCCATTTAGATCAAAAATTTCTACCCAAACGATGTAATAACCTGACCTGACTTTTCTTCCTCCTTGATCTGTGCCCTCCCAGGTATAAAACCCGGAATCTCCCCAAATCTCCCCCTGTGCCAATTCCTTCACCAATTTCCCATCTATTCCGTAGATCCTGATGGTCGCCAAATTACCGGATTGTTCCATTTTGTAGGAGATGGTGGTGAAATTCTGCTGTCCCAGAGCATCTGGGGCAAATACCTTTGGTTGAACATGAATGCCAAATTCCCCCTCTTCTGTATATACTTGCGAGTTTTTATATCCCGGAGTGGCAAACCCCTCAGAGGCCGAGGCAGAATGCCAATTGCTTGGCTTTTCAATTTGACCTGAAGCAGACAACCTTTCCAATGAGACTCCCCTGGATTCCTTCAGTAGGGCATGGTGCATCTTGTCTGAATAGGAGAAATGCTCCTTGATGCTTTCATCGGGATTCAGAAAAACAACATTCCCAGCAGCTATCGGATAACTTGGCAATGCTGCCAATTCCACAAACCTGCCGGCATCCCCCTTTGGGTATTCGGATTTTAACTTTTTAGCATCCGTAGTGAACACCATATAGGAAAAAGGATCCACCAGTTGGTCTTCATGAAACAATACCCTACGGTTGGCCACAAGGCCATCGTTGTCCAGATTGGCCAGTTTCCAATCCCTCAAGTTCAGGTATTTTCCAGAGGCATTGTAAATTTCCACAAATTTGGGAAAACCCGTCCTTGGATTGAAAAGGACTTCATTGAGAATCAAATCCCCCGAAACCGTCTCGGAAGGAATGGCAAAAAACATCTCATTGTGCTCCGGACTGATCAGATTACCGACGCAATCCCTGACATTTCCCACCTGAATGGAATACCTCGTCCCCTCTTTCAGTTCCTCCCCAAATGTCACAATCACAGATAATCCATTGGCCGACAAGGAAAAATTTTTCAGGGGTAGATTTGGCACAAAGGACAATTTTGCGGCTGCCAAATCTGCAGCCAAAGATTTTGAAAACAAAAGTACCACCGCAGAATCCCCGACAGCCCTTGCCTGAAGCAATCTCGGAGCAATTCTGTCCGGCGTATCGTCAAAAACGGAATTGATCTTTCCTGGCGTCCCGCGATTTGGAGACAAGGAAGGTTTTAGGTTGGAAGCCGCATGGCAAGGATAATATGGATTGACGATTTCCAGACTGTAGCCTCCCTGAGCGATCGCAGAACCCCCATAACTTAAGGTAGAATAGAGGAGGCTGTCCACAATATTCCCCGTTCTGTCAAGCAATCTGAGGCGATCTCCGGCATTGAGCAAAGTTGGCCAATTCGTCAAACCCAACACCTTCCCAAATTCAACAAACTGACTCGCTTGTGTTCTGGATACCAAAAGTACATATCCACCAGGCTCCAGTGTATCTGCCTGCAAAACCGTCGCGCTTCTGGAATTGGCCAGTGACAATCCTCCAAGGGAAATCCATTCTTGGCTCACATTCAAGAGCTCGATATATTCCACATTGGGCAAAATATTTTCATCCCTAGGCGCAGCCATCACCTCATTGATGATCAGGGATTTGAAAACCAAGCGGTCCGGATCCTTGAAGAGGAAAGGAAATGCGCTTGGGACAATAAAATTTCCTGCCCGATCCGGAATCTGACTGATC
Organism: Rhodonellum sp.; assembly: GCF_030656585.1. Lineage (NCBI taxonomy): Bacteria > Pseudomonadati > Bacteroidota > Cytophagia > Cytophagales > Cytophagaceae > Rhodonellum > Rhodonellum sp. The sequence continues at coordinate 118,013 of NZ_JAUSPP010000059.1, read as the reverse complement.
TCAAGCACATAGTTTGCCTGGTCCAAGAAGGATTGCTCCCACACCAAAGCCACCTGACTAGGATTTTCCTGAAGAATGACCGATTCGGGTTGTTTTCCTCCTAGGGTATAATTTTGGGGCATGGATGCAAACACCGGATCGATTGGCTCCGAAAAAGTCAAGAGAAGTTTCTTTGGCCCTATGCCGATTGCGCTGACCAAAGTCGGCGAGGTCTTATCCCAGACGATTTCCTTTTTGGAACCAGGAATCCAAATCCCTCTTCGACTCCTTCTAGGAGGTATGGAAAAGAGATATTGAAGGTTTTCCTCCATTTCTCTATTCAAAGAAAGGGAAAGTACCCTCAAGTCATCAGGCACTTCCAAGCGCTGGAAAGTAAAATCCTGATCCGCAATCCTGAAACGTTCCAGGTCCAGTACTTCCATGTCCAACTCGAGATCATGGATGAGTTGGATCGTCTTGGAATCCGTGGCAAAGACAGCCTCCAAGTAGTCGTCGTAATAGATTTCCCGCTTTTGGTTTTGACTCTCCTTCCCATTTGTGCCTTTGTTCCTGAACAAGGTGATCTCATGAAGTTGCGATAGGGGAAGTGGATTGTCCAACAGCAGCTCCACTTCAAACAGATTTTCCATCAGCAAAATATCCACCGGGCTTCGTCCATTGACTTGGTAAAGTGAAGTCTGCGAAGTGACCGCCGGGTCAAAAAACCGGCTGAAGCTGAGCCTAATCCTTTCCGGTCCCACAATCAATACTTCCCCAAGGGAAATGGTATCGTTTCGTATTTCCAGCGATAGGTCCGTGATCAAATCTCCGTTTTTGGCAGTCACATTTTGAAGGATGATTTGTTGGGAATCGGCTACAATCGGGTCATTAAAATGTAAGACGAAGGTGGAATCGGTGGGAAAAGCGAGCCTTGATAGGGAATTGCCCTGCAAAGTCACTTGCTCCTGGCCAAGGCCTTTGATTTCTTGATCCATTTTAAGGAACACAGAAAATGGATTCAACAATCGTTTTTCCAATACACGGATTTGCCCACGGGGCATTGGACTGGAAGCAAGTCCAAAATCATCCATTAAAAACCTGGCAGCCGACCCGGAACCTAGCCCATAAAGCACCTCTATTTTTACGACCAATTTGGCTTCACTTTGTAGCAATTGGGGGATGGGGATTTCAAAAAATGCGTACTCTGAATTTTTGTTTTGGAAGGTTTCGTTTTCTCCTACCTGCGTTCGAAATTGGAATTCCGCTCCCTGGTTTTTGGAAAAGGAGAGAAAAACAGAAACAGGTCTGGTGCCCGACCCATTCTGTTTGGTTTTGGCATAAAACCCAATTGCTGGAGATGGAAATGTACCCAAAATGATTTCGGTAAAAATCTCGGCATTGAATGAACCGATGGTTTGGACGGCTAAAGCATTTGACCCATTTTTCCCTTCCCCTTTGGCATGAAAAACCCTTGAGGAACTTGCGCTGACTACATTAGCTGACCAATTGGGCAAAAATGTATCAGGATGATTGACGATCGCAAACTCATTTTCAAAGCCCTGTACCTGTGCAAACGCATTGCACGAAGTCGAAAAAAGCAGGGCGAGAAGGCCAAAAGCGCCAAAACACCAAGAAAAACCCAAATTTCCCATAAAAATAAATTTAAAAAATAGTTTTTAAATGGGCTTCAAAATAAACGTTTACCCGACTAAGCTTGCGTTTTTTGCAACAATCGGGACATTCGTTTGATATTAAAGTAATTATCGCATCAATAATTAGCACAAATGGGAATTCTTACCTTACATTTGCAGGGCATATTTAACCATCATTAAAATCCATAAGCATGAAACTCGCAGTTGTGGGAGCTACCGGTCTGGTAGGCTCAGAAATCCTCGAGGTGCTGCATGAGCACCAATTCCAATTTGACGAATTACTTTTGGTCGCCAGCGAAAGATCTGCGGGCAAAAAAATCACTTACCAAGGTAAGGAACATACAGTCGTTGGATTGAAACAGGCAATTTCTGAGAAACCGGACATTGCTATTTTTTCGGCAGGCGGAAGTACATCTCTGGAATGGGCACCTCAATTTGCGGCAGTAGGCACGGTCGTCATCGACAATTCCTCTGCCTGGAGAATGGATCCAAGCAAAAAATTGGTGGTTCCTGAAATCAACGCCTCTGAATTGACGAAAGAGGACAAAATCATTGCAAATCCAAATTGCTCCACCATTCAGATGGTATTGGCTTTGGATCCCCTTCGGAAAAAATATGGCATAAAACGTGTCGTGGTCTCCACCTATCAATCCGTCACCGGAACCGGCAAAGCCGCAGTGGACCAAATGATGGCGGAAAGAAACGGAGAAACTCCTGAAATGGTCTATCCACACAAAATTGACTTGAACGTCCTTCCCCATATCGATGTATTCCAGGAAAACGGATACACCAAGGAAGAAATGAAAATGATCAAGGAGACCAAAAAGATCTTCAGCGATGACAGCATCCAAGTCACTGCTACCACAGTCAGAATCCCAACCATGGGCGGACATTCCGAATCCGTCAACGTGGAATTCAACAATGATTTTGATTTGGCTGAGGTTAGGGAATTGCTTTCCAATGCCCCGGGAATCGTCGTACAGGATGATCCGGCCAACAATATTTACCCCATGCCATTGACGGCGCACAAGAAGGACGATGTATTTGTCGGCCGATTGAGAAGAGACGAATCCCAGCCAAACACACTCAACATGTGGATAGTGGCCGATAATTTAAGAAAAGGCGCTGCAACAAATGCGGTACAAATCGCGGATTATCTGATAAAAAAAGGATTGGTCTAAATTGGACTTCAAAAGCCTCCATACCGAAGCTTTGAAAAAATTCGTGCAGGATCATCTTCAAGAAGATCCTGCACTTTTACTTTTTAAACATCAGGGGAAAACGGATTTTGACCTGAAAACTGCCGTACAGCAAATTTCTGCCCGACAAAAGGCCAAAAAAAAACTCCCCACCTGGGCAGCAAATCCAGAGGTTATATTTCCAGCGGGGATTTCGGTGGAGCAATGCTCTTCAGAAGAAACCGCAAAGTTTAAAGCCGAATTCGTTTCAGGCAGAGGTTTTCTGGACATGACCGGAGGATTTGGCGTGGACACTTTTTTTATTGGGCAGCATTTCGACACCGTCACTTATTTTGAGCGAAATGAAAGCCTTGCGGCGATCGTCCAACAAAATTTTGAGCTCTTGCAGCCGAATAAATTTGCGGTCCATTCCGGGGATGCCATCACGTTCCTGCGAAGTATTCCCCACGATTTTGACCTGATCTATCTTGACCCGGCCCGACGCGGAGACCATAACCAGAAACTCTATAAATTCTCGGATTGCGAACCGGATGTAACGGACCTCTGGGATTTGTTGACCAATAAGGCAAACCAAATACTGGTCAAGGCCTCTCCTATTCTTGAAATCAAGAGTGCATTGAAAGAATTGCCCAAAATCCAAAAAATATGGGTCTTATCGGTCAAAAACGAAGTGAAGGAAATACTGCTTTACTGGAGCAATGCCGAAGCTGAAAACGAGCCAGAAATCATCTGTACGGATTTGACCCCCGAAGGAAAACAGACCTTTGCATTTACTTATGAAGAGGAAGAAACCGCGAACGCCATATTTGGGGCAACGGGCAAGTATTTGATCGAACCCAATGCGTCCCTGCTGAAAGCCGGGGCTTTCAAATCCTTTTCAGAAAGGTATCAACTGAAGAAACTGCATCCCAACAGTCATCTGTATACCACCGACGTATTGGAGGAGCGCATTCCAGGAAGGGTTTTTGAGGTGATCGGGGAAGTGAAGGCAGACAAAAAAGAGCTGAAGAAAAAATTCCCAAAGGGTATTGTCAATGTTATCACCCGGAACTATTCCCTGAAAGCGGAAGCCTTTAAAAACAAATTCAACCTCAAAGATGGAGGCCATGAATTCTTAATTGGAACCAAAGAAGGGGAGAAATACAGGGTGTACCATTGCAAACCCTTTTCCCAAAAAAATCAAAACCTTTGATCTTCTATTCTTTTACTTCTTCATAATCGACATAATCCCCGCCCCTGATTTCCTTGGATTTTCTTTCCTTGAAATCCGTAGGAACAAAATCAACGTTGACGCTTCCATCGGCAGGTCTCTTTCTCCGCTGTTCTTCTTTCTGGAGATTATCGGAATGCGCCACAAATTGTTTCAACTTGCTTCTGAGGAAAAACCCCATCAGCTTGGAAAAGATCCATGAGATGGCAATAAAAAAGAGCAATAATTTGAATACTAATCCCATATTTAAATTTTTTATTGGAAAAGGGAAGGAAGATTTTCCTCTTGGGATATCTTCCTTCCCCAACCTTATTTATCTACTTAGGTACAAGTTCCTCTCGGAATAGATCTTCAGGAAATAATCATCCATCAGGTCATCAATGAAATAAATCGCTTCACCCGTGGATTTCATCTCGGGTCCCAATTCCTTGTTCACGTTAGGAAATTTATGGAAAGAGAAAACCGGTTCTTTGATCGCATAACCCTTTTTGGTCGGGTTGAAAACAAAATCCGTCACTTTTTTCTCTCCTAACATAACCTTAACGGCATAATTGACATAGGGTTCCTGATATGCCTTACAAATAAAAGGAACAGTTCTGGAAGCCCTTGGATTGGCTTCAATCACATATACTTTGTCATTCTTGATGGCAAACTGGATGTTGATCAATCCTACAGTCCTGAGTGCAAGGGCGATTTTTTCTGTATAGCTCTCAATCTGGCGCATCACGAAATCCCCTAGGTTATAAGGAGGAAGCACAGCATAGGAATCACCCGAGTGGATACCCGCTGGCTCAATGTGCTGCATGATGCCGATAATATAGACATTTTCCCCATCGCAGATCGCATCCGCTTCAGCTTCAATGGCATTTTCAAGGAAATGATCCAACAAAATCTCGTTGTTGGGAATGTCCCGCAAGACTTCCACAACGTGCTCTTCCAGTTCCTTTTCGTTGATGACAATCTTCATTCCCTGACCACCCAACACATAGGAAGGTCTCACCAAAAGAGGGAAGCCTATCGTTTTGCAAAGCTCAAGTGCCTCATCCGTGCTGTGGATGGTGCCAAATTCCGGATAAGGGACATTGTTGTCCTTCAATAAGGTTGAAAATCTCCCTCTGTCCTCAGCCAAGTCGAGTGCTTCATAACTGGTGCCAAGGATTGGAATACCGAGTTTGTCCAGCTTTTCAGCAAGTTTCAAAGCTGTTTGACCGCCAAGTTGGACGATCACACCGACAGGGTTTTCCAAAAGGATGATTTCGTAAATATGTTCCCAAAATACAGGCTCGAAGTAGAGTTTATCGGAAATATCAAAATCAGTGGAAACCGTCTCAGGATTGCAGTTGATCATGATCGTTTCGTAACCGCATTCTTTGGCAGCCAAAACCCCATGGACACAGGAATAGTCAAACTCGATGCCTTGTCCGACACGATTGGGGCCGGAACCCAACACCACTACTTTTTTGCGGTCTGAAGGGATGGATTCGTTTTCTTCACCAAAGGTGGAGTAGAAATAAGGAGTTTTGGCTTCAAACTCAGCCGCACAGGTATCCACGAGTTTGTACACCCGCTTGATGCCCATTTCCTTGTACCTTTTGTTAAAAACCTCACTTTCCAAACAGCGCAGCAAATGGGCAATTTGGCGGTCGGAATAGCCTTTTTTCTTGGCTGTTTCCATCAAATCCTTAGGGATGCTCTCCAAGGTATGTTTTTCAATTTCCCCTTCCAAAAGGATCAGTTCCTCAATCTGCTTGAGAAACCATTTGTCGATTTTGGTCAGGTCATGGATGGTTCTGAAGGAAATGCCCAACTTGAAGGCATCGTAAATATGAAAAAGCCTATCCCAACTCGCATTGGCCAGACTATAAAGAATTTTTTCTTGGTCCCTGAGCTCTTTGCCGTCGGCACCCAAACCATTTCTCTTGATTTCCAGAGACTGACAGGCTTTTTGAAGCGCTTCTTGGAAATTTCGACCGATACCCATTACTTCTCCAACGGATTTCATGGACAAGCCCAGTTTCTTATCCGAACCCTTGAATTTGTCAAAATTCCATCTTGGTATTTTGACAATTACATAATCGATAGCGGGTTCAAAAAATGCGGAGGTATTTCCTGTGATCGAATTGGGGATTTCATCCAGATTATAGCCAATGGCCAATTTGGCTGCCACTTTCGCAATCGGGTATCCTGTGGCTTTGGAGGCCAAAGCCGAGGAACGCGACACCCTCGGGTTGATTTCTATGCCGATGATGGTCTTGTTGTCCGGGCTGACGGAAAACTGCACGTTGCAGCCGCCCGCAAAATTACCGATCCCATTCATCATTTTGATTGCCTGGTTCCTAAGCTCCTGATAAACGGTATCAGGCAAAGTCATCGCCGGGGCAACCGTAATGGAATCCCCCGTGTGAATGCCCATTGGATCGAAGTTTTCGATCGAGCAGATTACCACCATGTTGCCGATACTGTCTCTCAGTACCTCCAACTCATATTCCTTCCAGCCCGTGATGCTTTGTTCGATCAAAACCTCATGGGTTGGGGAAGCTTGCAATCCAGTGACAAGCGCTTTTTCAAAATCTTCTGCTCTCTCCACGAATCCTCCACCAGATCCACCCAATGTGTAGGAAGGACGGATCACCAAAGGGAAACCTATTTCTTGAGCGATTTCTTTTCCTTCGAGGAAGGAGGAGGCCGTATCACCGATACAAACGCCCACACCAAGCTTTTCCATCAAGGCCTTGAATTTCTCCCTGTTTTCGGCAGTTTCAATGGCATCGATATCCACACCGATCATGCGGATGTTGAATTTGTTCCAAATCCCGGCCTTGTCACAGTCAATGGCAAGGTTGAGGGCCGTTTGGCCACCCATGGTTGGGAGCACACAGTCAATGTCCGGATGGTCCTGAAGGATTTTGATGATGGATTTCTTTTCCAGCGGGAGCAAATAAACATGATCTGCAGTGACGGGATCCGTCATGATCGTGGCAGGATTCGAATTGATCAGGGTGACGGTAATCCCTTCATCCCGGAGTGATCTGGAGGCTTGGGAGCCTGCATAATCAAATTCACAAGCTTGACCAATGACGATTGGACCTGAACCGATAATAAGTACGTGTTTGATACTGCTATCCTTAGGCATTAAGAACGGAGGTTTAGGAGGTTTATATATTGATGGCTAAATTGGTGCAAAATTAGGGAAATAATTTAAAGTAGCCCGATACATTGGGAAAAAAGCGAAATAAAACCCCGACCCTTGATCAATTGTTTTTTTTTTAATTTAAGCCGATTGATATTGAAAAGGCAAGAGGATTTCTTAAAACCAAGCCCTTTTGGATCAGTTCAACCCGTTTTATGCAGTACGAACGCCATTCAAGATTGTAATTGCTGAATTAAGCCGTCTTTGTTTTAATTTTTGACTTCACCAAATCAGTGATATGGGTAATTCTCCCAATAGCCTGATTTTCTTGCCGTTTCAGCCCCATTAGGAAGCCTCATGCATATTTCGGATTCAACCCATTTTTTGAAAAGCTGAGAGAATCTTCCCTTTTTTCCTTAATCATGGCCTGCTCTTTTTTTCATGACTCCTCCCTTTACCTCCTTGATACTTTGCACATAAAAGAAAGCATTTGGATCAATTTCCGCAGCAGCTTCCTTCATGCGGTGAATTTCCAGACGGGTCACGATGGTCATGATGATGTCACAGTCAAATTTGACATCGAAGCTTTTGGGCAAATAACCCCGCTCCCCTTTGTAGACCGATATCGCCTTCCCAAAATCCACTACCAGAAGTCTCTTGATGGCCCGGTGCTCCTTGGAAATGATGGTGAGTGCGGTGTATTCCTCAAAACCATCCACCACGTAGTCCGAGGTTTTCATAGCCGTGAAGTAAACGAGTATGGAATACATGGCGGTTTCAATCCCAAATTCGTAGGCAGCGCCCAAGATAATCAAGGTGTTCAAGACCAAGATGATCTCCCCTGAGCTGAACCCTGATTTTTTTTGGGTGTAGTAGCCGATGACCTCAAGGCCGTCGATGACACCCCCGCCCCTGATGACAAAGCCAATTCCAAGTCCAATAAAAAAGCCCCCGAATACCGCAATCAGGACCTTGTCGGTGGTGAAAGGCTGGATATGAAAGAAGTACATCCCCAAGGCCAGCAATATAACCGCAATAGTCGCCTTGATCCCAAAGGTGTAGCCTATTTTCCTGAACCCGATAATCAAAAAGGGAATATTAAAAAAAACGAGAAGAAAACTGATGTGTATGTTTGAAAACCCTGTTGCCAGAATGGAGAGACCCGTGACCCCTCCATCCAAAAAATTATTGGGCACCATAAAGCCCTGAAGGCCTACCACCGCAAAAAAGACCCCAATGAGTGTGAATAAAATAGATTTGGGATTAAAAATGGACTTCCAGTTAATTTTCTTTTTCGTATTCATCATTTGATTGGGGATTATGCATGTTTGAGTCGCCTGTTTCTACTCGATCACTTCAAAGGCTTTTATGGAATTTTTTTTGTTTTTCAGACTCAAAAGCCCTACTTCTCGGCATTTAAAGGAGTCTTTTACTTGGAGGTAGCAATCCTCCGATATCAAGATCTGGTTTTTGCTGGCAGCGGTCTGCAAGCGTGAGGCCACGTTGACCGTGTCGCCGATAACTGTGTAATCCAATCTTTTGAGGGTAACGGAGCCTATATTTCCCCAGACCATCCCTCCCGTATTGATGCCAATGGAAACCTCAGGTTGGTAGGACCCTGACTCGATTTTTCCGCCGACTTCCTTTATTTTTTCTTTGATGGAAAGGCAGGCATCAATCGCTCTGTCCAGGTGATAATCCCCCCAAAAAGTGGCCATTATCGCATCTCCCATAAATTTGTCCACCACACCATTTTCCCTGATAATTTCCTTCACCATGATATCGAAATAAGTATTCAATAGCTCCACTACTCTATTGGCTGGCTCATTTTCGGAAATGGAAGTAAACCCGCAAATATCAATAAACACCACGGATCCCTGCATGAATTCATTGTGTGCAAGAATGTTGTCGATTTTCTTTCCACCCATAAAGTTGAGGACATTCTCATCCACATACATCTTGAGGATGTTATTTTCCTTCACTGTTTTAAGCATTTCGCGGATGGTTTGTACATGCTTGAAGGTCTTGTCGATGGTGATTTCCAAGTCTGGGAAATTGACCGGCTTTGTGACAAAGTCAAACGCGCCCCTATTCATCGCCGTGCGGATATTGTCCATATCACCGTAAGCCGATACCATCACGGATTTCAGCAAAACGTCCTGCTCATTGAGCTTGCTGAGCAGGGTGAGGCCGTCCATTTCGGGCATGTTGATGTCGCTGAGCACGATGTCCACGTCGGGGTGTTCCAAAAGCTTATCCAGCGCATCCCGTCCGTTATAGGCGAAGACAAACTCGTATTCATTCTGTCTGATTTTTTGCCTGAACTTCTGTTTGATCAGAACTTCCAAATCCACTTCATCATCCACTACAAGTATTTTGACCATTGTTTTATTTGTTAATGGGTTTTGCTATTTTCACCTTGAGTGAATCAAAAAGTATTGTCTTGGCAATAAACTCTTTGGAGCCGGAACTGACCCCCTTGTGGTGGTTTGCTTCGTCTCCGTATGCTGCAATCATGCTTTCATTGATTGCGGTTTGTTTGGCTTTGACTAGTCTCAGCAGTTCCAAGCCAGCCATCCCGGACATGCTGATATCTGAAAAGGCATCCCTCACTTTGGGGGGCTTTTCTTTCCCAAGGAACACCAAATCATTTTGCCTAGAAAAAGCACATTCCAAATACACTTCCCCTCTTCTCATTTCCTTTCGGGATTTTGACGGAACAGCATTTCCGCGTCTTTCTCATCATCAACGCTCAATATTCTCATTCTGTGAATTCAAATGGGTTGGGATTTTAATTATAAACCTGGTGAAAAGCTTCTCCTCACTTTCAAGAGCCAAGCTTCCTTTATGGTTTTTGATGATGTCCTGGGTGATCCCAAGGCCCAAACCTGTGCCCTGCAATCTATTTTTGGTTGTAAAAAAAGGTTCAAATATTTTCTCGCGATGGGACTTGGGAATACCGGGGCCATTGTCCTCAATTTCCAATACAACCCATTCTTCCTTCCACACAGATTTAACGGTAAGCTTTGGCCCTTCGTGATGGGGACCCTCCGAATATTCACGATTTAGTCTCTTGTCGTTCTTTTCTCTTAATGCGTCAAAAGCATTGTTGCAGAGGTTCAGGATCACCCGGCTGAAATCTTCAGCCTTCAATGGGACAAGAGGAATGCTTCTATCAAGATCAAGCTGAATATCCACATTGATGGGGTCTTTGCCTGCTCGCATCCCGTGAAAAGCGAGGTTGACAAACTCCGTGATGAGTAAGTTGAGATCGTAGGGTTCAAACTGCCCTGAGCCCTCTCGAGAATGAAGGAGCATGGAGGTGACAATGCGATTGATTCTGCCTCCATGGTGCTGGATTTTGTTCAGGTTAGTCTCAACATCCTCTATCAAGTCCCGTATTTCGTTTGTCTCGGATTGTTCTTGGATTGACGTGAGTTGTTCCTTGACTTCTTGAAGGTATTCTATGCTCAACTCGGAAAAATTATTGATGAAGCCCAAAGGGTTTTTGATTTCATGGACAATGCCTGCCGAAAGAAGCCCCAAAGTGGAGAGTTTCTCTGCCCGAAGCAATTGTTTTCTTAGCACAGCCCGCTCCTTAAGCATCTCCTGTATTTGAGAGGATTGCGCATCGATGATTTTGTTCAACTGAATTGACTTTTCTTCTCCCGTCATTTCCATAGGGCACATCACTTTAAAGGCAAAAAGCTTCCTGGATGGAATGCTTTTTGAAAAACAAACTGTTTGGCATAAGCCAATTACGCGAATTAACCCCTAATAACATCATGATTAGGAAGGCTAAAAATAAATCTATGAAAAATAATGAGGTCTTCGTCCTTTTCACTTAAAAAAGGTAGAAAACATCATTGTTTATCCATGTTCTTTTTGCTTCAAAGGCTTACACCTAAAAGCTTTTTTAGCTTTTGGAAACACCCTCCCCCCTCTAAAAAAGAATATTTTCTGACTTGAAACAAAATTTTATATAAGTTGGAAAACAAAATTTCTTTAACTGAACAAGATTATCCATGGGTTCAATTTCTCGGAAAGTGTGAATACCGGAAACAATTTAGGCTGAAACTACCTCCACTTAAAGGCCTTGTCATCCATCGCCCTCATCGTGCAGAGCACTCCATTCAAGTGATCAAATTCATGTTGGATCAATTCTGCAATCGCTCCATCCACATCCCACGATTGCCTTTCCCAATTTTCATCCAAATATTCCAGTGTGAGGGATTGGTGCCTCTTCACTTTGACAAGGAGATTGGGAAAACTCATGCAATCATCCCAAAGTTCGAACATTTCTTCACTCGGATTTTTTATTTCGGGATTGATGATGGTATAGCGTTTGTCCAGATTGAGGTAGAAAAGACGTTTCATGATCCCCAATTGTGGGGCTGCAATGCCACGCCCAAAGCCAAACCTTCTCCGGACATCTTCCATCGCTTGGTGGAGTTCCTGCACCCAATTTTCCACTAAAGGAAGTTCTTCATGTGTCACTGGAGAACAAATTTCATAAAGGCGGGGATCACCCAATTTGAGGATATCTTCAACTTTTTTCATCAATAATATTTTAACCCGGAATATGCATTGGTCTTACAAATAAGCCTGTAAATACAAGAAAATCGGACTATTTAGATAATTAATATATCGTCCAACATGATGAAGTCAAAAACACTAAAAACCAACTGATTATGAATCAATTCCAGGTCGGAATAGAATTGATAATGCATAATACGGGTTTAAGAAACAAAACTTAAAATAACCAAACACTCAGCCCACTCACCGGATTGTTTTCTGTAGACAGACCACCTTCCTTCTGCACATTTGGAGCCGCAATATCTGCTTTGGAAAAAGAAGACCATCGCATCGTCCCTAAAAAAAACAGGCTCGGAAAAGGTGAATATTTGACCTCCTCCCATATTTGCAACAACCATTTTTTCCTCTTGGGAAGCAACTTTCAGCTTTGATTCAAAATCATGGACAGTTTTAATTTTCTTGTTCTCAACTAAACCCAATAGAAATTTTCGCTCCTCTTTTGAGAGCTCACATTTTTGGTTTTGCCCCTTGGTAGAAAAACCAGAACCCTCTGTCTCCAGGACTTTTTTTAACCTCATAATGGCCCAATCAGGAATTTCTGAAGAACACTTTATGGGATCATCGGAAATGGAATCAAAGATTTGATTCAGAAACCCATTTCTCGAACTCTCCTGCGCAATAAGAGGAAAAGAGATAAAAAACAAAAGGAAGAAAGCTAAATAGATCTGTTTGAACATGATTAAACCCGTGTTATGCTTTACAATGCTATTCCAGTCTGAAATCGCCTATAATTCGGTATTTTTGTACAATTTTTGACTTCACCATATCGGCAAGATGCCTTATTCTCCAAAGAGGCTGATTTTCTTGCAGTTTCAACCCCATTTGGAAACCCATTGTATATTTCCATCTAACTTCCCTCAAGTTAGCTGCTTTCCGTTACTTTTCTGCTGTATTGGAATTCGGTTTGAACATAAGCTTCAGAAATTATTTATCCAAACATAAAAATAAAAACCTGCCAGATTTGGAATTCTGGCAGGTTTAGTAAGCTTGACTTGATGCGATTAAAGATCAAATATGAAGTGCTCTATTGTCCGTAGCAGCCAAACAGGCTTCCTTGAAAGCTTCCGTATAGGTCGGATGGGCGTGTGACATCCGGGCAATGTCTTCGGCCGAAGCCCTGAATTCCATCGCCACGACCGCCTCTGCAATCATGTCTGCGGTTCTTGGCCCGATCATGTGCACACCTAGGATTTCGTCTGTCTCAGCATCTGCCAATACTTTCACCAGTCCGTCGGTATCCATCGAAGCTCTAGCCCTTCCCGATGCCATAAACGGGAATTTACCGGTCTTGTATTTGGTTCCTTTTTCTTTCAATTGCTCCTCGGTATACCCAACAGAAGCCACTTCAGGCCAGGTATAGACAACCCCTGGGATCAAAAGGTAATTGATATGGGGCTTTTGCCCGGCAATGACTTCGGCAACGAAAGTGCCTTCTTCTTCGGCTTTATGGGCAAGCATCGCACCTTTTACCACATCGCCGATGGCGTATATATTTGGAACGTTTGTCCGCAAATGGTCATCCACTTCCACCAATCCGCGGTCGCTTATCTTGACCCCGGCGGCTTCGGCATTCAACCCATCGGTATAGGCTTTTCTGCCAATGGAAACGAGTACATAATCCCCTTTCAGTTCAACGATTTCTCCTTTGCTGTTTTCGGCTTTTACGGTGACCTCTTTTCCTTCTCTTTCAACACCTGTGACTTTGTGTTTGAGGTAAAAATCAAAACCCAATTTCTTGAGTGATTTTTGAAGTTCCTTGCCCATGGTCTTGTCCATGGAAGGAATCAAAGAATCCAAATATTCCACTACGGAAACCTTCGCCCCCATTCTGCCATACACGGAACCGAGTTCCATTCCAATCACGCCACCGCCGATCACGATCATGTGTTTGGGAATCTCTTTCAGGTTCAGCGCTTCCGTGGAAGTAATGACCCTGTCCTTGTCCAATTGGATAAAAGGAAGGGAAGCAGGCTTGGAGCCTGTGGCAATGATGATATTTTTACCTTGGAGATCTTGGCTTGTTCCATCGTCTTTGGTCACGCGGACAGTATTCTTGTCCACGAAAGAACCCAAACCTTGGTGGACTTCAATCTTGTTTTTCTTCATCAAATACTGGATTCCATCCACGTTTTGCTTGACCACGTCGTCCTTGCGAAGGATCATCTGCTTGAGATCCACTTTCAGGTTGGTCAAGTTGATGCCATGGGTTTTAAAAGTGTGGGCCGCATTGTGATAATGCTCGGAAGAATCCAAAAGTGCCTTGGATGGGATACAGCCAACATTCAGACAGGTCCCTCCCAAAGTTGGGTATTTTTCAATAATGGCCGTTTTCATACCAAGCTGTGCCGCCCTAATGGCTGCCACATATCCTCCCGGCCCGGAGCCAATTACAATTACGTCGTACATATTTTATTCAATTTATTGTATGTGGTATTTATCTCTTTGAGATTTTGGTATTTAGTAGGTATGACACATCGCTTCTGTATTTTGGGATTGAAGACCAAAACCCGAGAAACCAAATGTTTATAACACAAGGTCCACAAAACCAAAGTCTTTATATTCCATAAACAAGAATCATCATCAAGAGAGACTTTTTATTAAATTGATCAGCATTTTTTTTATTACTTCGGTATTGCTTTTAAAAATTTCATATTCTTCTTCTTCCAAGTAATTCAATCTAAGAGCCAAAAGCAAAACATTTTCGGTTTCATTGAGTGAACCTAAAGAATAATATAGAAAATTTCTAAAATCTGGGTTTGTCCCTCTACCCGCTCCTTCAGCAATATTATTTGAAATCGAATAAACGGCCCTATTTGTCTGTGTGACCAAAGAGAATTTTTCAACATTTGGATATTTTCTTGTTCGGATACTTAGGTCAACAGCTAAATCAACAGCTTTTTTCCATACACCCAATTCCTCATATCTGTGTCTTCCCATTTTCTTATTATTGGGCCCGGTTTTTCTTGCTGAGCTATTTATGGCGGAGTATACACACAATACTTGTGAAATTGGTCAGTATCAGTGGAAATATCCAAATGAATTTAACCATTTACCCTAGGTTTCAAATACCAAATACCCAAAACCGAAGGTTTTATTCTCCAAATACCAATTACACCCCAAACAACAACCTTTCCGGTGCTTCAAGAAGCTGCTTTACGCGAACCAGGAAGCTTACAGACTCGCGGCCATCGATGACACGGTGGTCATAGGAAAGGGCCAAATACATCATGGGAAGGATTTTCACTTCGCCATTGACTGCCATCGGCCTTTCGACGATGTTGTGCATGCCTAAAATGGCTGATTGTGGTGCATTGATGATCGGCGTCGACATCATCGAACCGAATATACCGCCATTGGTAAGCGTAAAAGTCCCCCCTGTCATTTCCTCTATGGACAATTTGTTGTCTCTGGCTTTAAGCGCCAACCTGACGACCTCTTTTTCAATTTGATCAAAACTCATCGATTCGGCATTTCGGATCACCGGAACGACCAAGCCTTTTGGCGCGGACACGGCGATGGAGATGTCACAGAAATGGTTGTACACAATTTCGTTTCCATCGATTTGTGCATTCACAGCCGGCCATTCTTGCAGGGCTACGCAAACGGCTTTGGTGAAGAAGGACATAAAGCCCAGGTTTACCCCATGCTTTTCCTTGAATTGATCCTTGTATTTCTTTCTCATTTCCATGATCGGACCCATGTTCACTTCATTGAAGGTCGTGAGCATGGCGGTTTCATTTTTCACAGCTACCAATCTTCTAGAAATGGTCCTTCTCAAGGAGGTCATTTTCTCTCTTTTGGTATCTCTGGAACCGGCAATCTTTGGGGCAGAAGAAGGTGCCGTTGCTTCGGTCTTCGGCGTTGGCTTACTTTCCGCTTTCGGTGTTTCTTTGGCTGCCACTTGGGCTCTTTCAGCATCCTCTTTGGTGATTCGACCATCTTTACCGGTGCCTTGGATTCCCTTGGCATCCATTCCTTTTTCGGAAAGAATTTTGGCTGCTGCGGGAGAAGCATGTCCGGTTGCATAAGTGTCTTTTCCAGATACTGAAGTACTGGCTGCTTGGGAACCTCCGGTAGAGGTTGCTTCTTCTTGTGCAGGAGCACCACCTTCTGTCACCTCAATTTTGCAGATCAAGCCTCCAATTTCCAAGGTATCGCCTTCTTGGGCGACGTGTCTCAATATCCCGGTGGCTTCTGCAGGAAGTTCAAAAGTTGCTTTGTCGGAATCCACTTCTGCGATGATCTCGTCGAGCTCCACGAAATCCCCATCGGCTTTCAGCCAATTTGCCAAAGTCACCTCGGTGATCGATTCCCCAACGGTAGGAACTATCATGTCTTTGATTTCGCCTGTTTTGCCTCCTTTGTTGGAGACAGGCTGACTTTCTTCTTTCTTGGTATCATCGGAAGCGCTTTCTCCGGCACTTGCCGAAGAGTCGATCTCACAGATCACTTCGCCGATTTCCAAGGTATCGCCTTCTCCGGCTTTGATTTTCAAAATCCCGGCTGCTTCAGCCGTCAATTCAAAAGTTGCTTTATCAGATTCCAGTTCGCAGATCACCTCATCCATTTCTACAAAATCTCCATCTTTCTTGAACCACTGACCAATGGTGACTTCGGTAATGGATTCCCCTACGGTAGGGACTTTAATTTCTAGGCTCATTGTTTTTCTTTTTTACCCCCAAACCAGTTGGTCCAAGGTTAATTTAACATGATTTTTTTAAATTAAACCAAAAGCAGAGTAAACGATTGTCATCCTCTCTGGATCACAATCGTTTTTATGCTGCTCAGGGGTGATTATGAAAGTTTTAAGGCTTTTCTGACGATCGCCGTTTGTTCTTCAACGTGCACTTTGTTATAGCCAGTGGCAGGGGAAGCACTGTTTTTTCGGGCGATCAATTCCATTGGCAGTTCTTTGTAGAGCAACCTAAGGAGATAATTCCAATAACCCATGTTCTCAGGTTCTTCCTGTACCCAGAATACCTCGGCATTTTTGTATTGCTTAAGCGCTTCGAACATCTGTTTTTTCGGCAAAGGGTGCAATTGTTCTATCCGGATGATGGCAACATCAGTGACTTTCTCTTTTTCCCTGACTTCTTCCAGATCATAATAGATCTTTCCGGAACAAAGCACAACTCTTTTTACCTCATCGGGATTGGTTTTGGTGTCAAGAATGATTTCTCTAAACCTACCATTGGTAAACTCACTGATCGGGGACATCACTTTGGGATGTCTCAACAAGGATTTGGGAGACATCACGACGCAGGGCTTTCTGAATTCCCAGGCCAACTGTCTCCTGAGTAGGTGAAAGAAATTGGAAGGCTCGGTGATATTGGCCACGATGATGTTGTATTCAGCGGACAACTGGAGGAATCTTTCCGGCCTGGCATTGGAATGCTCAGGACCCTGACCTTCATAACCGTGCGGAAGAAGCATGACAAGGCCGTTCATTTTTTGCCATTTGGATTCACCAGAGGTGATAAACTGGTCAATCATGGTCTGGGCACCATTGGCAAAATCACCAAATTGTGCTTCCCATACGGTCAAAGAATGCGGATTGGCCATCCCGTAGCCGTATTCAAAGCCCAAAACTGCATATTCTGACAGCAGGGAATTGTAGATGTAGAATTTACCATCATGCCCTTTCAATTCCTTCAGGAAGTTGTGTGGCGTGTTGGTGTTGGCATCATGGACGACTGCATGTCGATGCGAAAATGTTCCCCGCTGACAATCCTGTCCCGTGATCCTAACCGTTTCTCCATCTTTCAAAAGAGACCCATAAGCCAACAATTCTGCCGCAGCCCAGTTCAAGGATTTGGAATTGAAGAACATGTCCTTCCGTTGCTTGAGCTGAACTTCGATTTGTTTGATTGGCTTGAATCCTTTTGGAATGGTGGTCAGGGCATCGGCAACCACTTTGATGGTTTCTTCCGAAATCCCAGTTTCAGGTGAAAGTTCAAAATCCTCTGGGGTTGATCTCCTCAAAGACTCCCAAACCGTTTCAAACTTGGTTTGTTGATAGGGAAGTGGTTTTTCCTTGACCATGTTCAGTCTGTCCTGAAGCAACTGGCGGAATTCCTCATCCATTTGTTTGGCAATCTTGGCATCGAAATCTCCCCTTTCCGTGAGTTTTTTCACATAAATTTCACGTGGATTGGGATGCTTAGAGATGATATTATAAAGGGAGGGTTGCGTGAATTTAGGCTCATCAGACTCATTGTGTCCATGCCTTCGGTAGCACACCATATCCACAAATATGTCTTTGTTGAATTTTTGACGGAACTCGGAAGCCAAACGTGCTGCAAAAACCACTGCCTCGGCGTTGTCACCATTGACGTGAATGACGGGCGCATCGATGATCTTGGCCACATCGGTACAATAAATGGAGGAGCGTGCATCGTCAAAATCAGTGGTGAAACCCACTTGGTTGTTGATCACAAAATGGATGGTCCCTCCCGTGTTGTATCCTTTCAATTCCGCCATTTGGGTTACCTCATAGACGATTCCCTGGCCGGCGACAGCAGCATCTCCATGGATCAAAATGGCCATCGCTTTTTTAGAATCCCCCTTGTGTTGGGAATCGATTTTGGCACGGATGAATCCTTCAACCACGGGATTGACTGCCTCTAAGTGGGAAGGATTGGGCGCCAATTTCAAATGGATTTTTTTATTATTGGGGGTAACCAAATCACTGGAGTATCCCATATGGTATTTGACGTCACCATCACCCATGGTCAAATCTGGCTTGGCGGTCCCTTCGAACTCTGAAAAAATCTGTTCGTAGGTCTTCCCCATGATGTTGGCGAGTACGTTAAGACGTCCTCTGTGGGCCATGCCCAGCATGAATTCCTCCACGCCAAGGTCTGCACTTGCATTGACAACTGCATCGAGGAAAGGAATGGTACTTTCCCCACCTTCCAGTGAAAAACGCTTCTGTCCAATGTATTTAGTATGCAAAAAGTTTTCAAAAACTACCGCTTGGTTTAATTTTGACAGGATTTGTTTTTTCTCCTCCACGGAAGGATTGAAGGCCAATGCCTCTTTTTCCACCTTAGTTTTGAACCAATCCAGCATTTCCGGATCACGGATATAGAGGTATTCAAACCCCATTGGGCCTTCGTATATTGTCTTGAGGGCCTCCATGATTTTGGAGAGCTTGGCTGTCCCAATGCCAATTTCTTTTCCAGCTTGGAATTCGGTATTCAAATCTTGTTGGTCCAACCCAAAATCCTCCAGATCGATAAGCGCTTTTCGATCCTTTCGTTCCCTTACTGGATTGGTTTTTGACCTTAAATGTGCTCTGGATCTGTATGCGTGGATCAAGGCCCTCACTTTGATTTCTTTGGGCAACAACTCCATGTCCATGATGGTCCCCTTAGTCGCTAAGGATCCACTGGAGGCAGGCGTTGTGCTTGGTTCCGCCTCAGCCATACTGGTTCCTTTTAAGGCCCCACCGTTTTCATCTTCACCATATTGGGTAATGGCAAATTCAAAACCGTCAAAAAATGACTTCCAACTGGGATCTACTGATTCTGGGTTTTTTTTGTACTCCACATACAGCTCATCAATATAAGCAACGTGGGCATTGGCGATATACGAGAATTTATCCATGTTTGAGTTTTTGCTAACCTTACAAATGTAGATTCAAATTAATTGATATAAAAATTGTATATTCGGATACCCAAATATTATTGGAAATCAGACCTCTTCTCGTCAGTAACGGAATTTTATTTTTTAATTTTGATAAAGAGAAATAATTTTAACTGTTTGATTTCTAAAAAATAGCCTTTGACAAATATAATATCCTTTCTGCCCCTGTGATGCATTACCATTTCTGATCCCGCATAAATTTGATCACCAATCCGTCAATTGTAAACTATTATAGACTTCTCCACTGAGGAAATACTCCTAACGCTCCAATAGTCTGATTTTCTTGCAGTTTAACCCAATTTAGAAACCTAATGCAGGTTACGGGTTTAAAGCAGTAAACTGAATAGAAAAGTGATGATTTTCTTCAAATAAAAAAGCAGCACCCATAGGGAGCTGCTTTTTTATTTGAAGAAAGTTTACTCAGTCAATTATCTCAAAGTACTTGGCCATGTGAAACCAGCTGGAGCAATAAGGGTTGTTCTACTCGCCTCATTGTCTGTCGTGATCCAATCAAATACAAGGTTTTTGCCATCGTTGCTGACGAAAGTGAAAGTATAAGTACTTCCGTACTTGTCAGCACCTGTGAAATTAAGTATTCCACAGGAATCATTCAGACGCAAGTTTCCTGCACCCCATCCTGAGTCTGAGCAATCAAACATCCCAAATGAACCATCAGAAATGGTATAGGCAGTTGAGTTGGTAACTGGAGTCAGAGAAATGGTTCCCGTCAAAACCTTTCCTTCACATGATCTTGCATATGGAGAATTGGTAACCACGGTACTGAATGCGTAAGTACCGCCCAAAGCTGTCGGACAAACCACACCTACATTGTACAAGAAAGGGGAAGCATAAAAGAAACCACCTGCCACATCGGAACTTCTATTGTCAGAAGAGAAAACCCTTCCATTCGTAGTCGTCAACACCAGTCTGAATTCAAATGTATCTCCACCTTCAATCTGTGCAGGTGTTAAACCTACGGCAGTAATTGCATCTAGGGCAGCAACTTCAAAAGAAGTTCTCAAGAACCTGCTATTTGGATTTGGTCCAAAATCGGAAGCACTAAGGGTCTTCACCAAGACATCATTTGTTGGTGTATATTCCAAACCTACACCTGGAATCAACCTTCTGTGTCTTACTCTGATTTCCACCGTTGACACTGTCGCTCCATCTTCGATATCCACAGCTTCCAAGGTCAATGCGAATTTGGAAGATTGGAGGTCAAAGAAATTAAAACTATCGCTTGTTCTCGCTATCGTCCTAAGATATGTTGCCGTATCAAAGGTTTTATAGGGAATTCTTGGTTCTACAAAGTCAGTGCAGGAGGTCGCAAGGACCAACAAGGCAACCAACAATCCATAACTATATTTTAGTATTTTCATATTTTTTAGCTATTTATAGATTAATACACCCAAGCATTTCCTTCAGGATTGGTATCCCAGAATACTCGCAAACGCTGAGAAGCCTTCTGAGATGCGCTTGTATTCGTCACCAAATAGTTATTTGGATAGAAAAA
The DNA here is from genome assembly GCF_030656585.1 of Rhodonellum sp. Classification (NCBI taxonomy): domain Bacteria; kingdom Pseudomonadati; phylum Bacteroidota; class Cytophagia; order Cytophagales; family Cytophagaceae; genus Rhodonellum; species Rhodonellum sp. Next base: position 97,087 of record NZ_JAUSPP010000059.1, on the reverse strand, counting down.
GGATCTAGGGAAATCACCGAAATTTGCAATCAAGCCAGGCTGCATGCCATCAGGCTGACCAGTTCTTCTGTAAAGGTTATAGGCTTCATTGCCACTTCCGTACAAAGACAACCAATATTCTCTACCGATGATATTCATCTTCCTTCCCGCAGGAGCAGCATCCCATTCACTTGCAACGAATGTAAGGTAATTCGTTACGGCAGTATTGAATGCAGCTATCGGCTGGAAAGTTGTGATTGCGGCAGCGTCTGCAGTAGAAGTCGAGTAAGCCCTCACATAATCCATGTGCTTTTTGATCCCGCTAAGTGTAAGCGCTTTTGGATCTCCAGAAACACCATCCATTGTCTGGATCGCTTCCGCCAACATAAAGTCAACGAAGGCTGGCAACATAATCGGCTGGATACCCGCTCCAAGTCCACCTAATGTTGGAGAACTAACAGGAGCTCCAGAATTATTGTCGAATCTGCCTCCAGCGGGATAAATACCCCACACCGTTCTATCAAATCCATCCGGCGGAATACCTTCAGCATTCAAATGGTCTCTTCCCCAGTAACCTCTGTCACCAGGCAAGCAGAATGGAAATCCACCAGCAAGATAATGGCCGGGCGCAATTTCAGAAAGACATCTAAGCTTGTCAGGATCAGTTGGATTTACGAGTACTTGTCTGTAGAAGTAATATCTCGCTCTTGGATCATCAAACCCTTTTTCCTCAGTCAAATGATACATGTACCATGTGGACTGATAGTCTCCTCCGCCGGCACCATAAGCGGCAAACCGCGGGTGACGTGAATCAGGATTGGTCAAGCTCGTTCCATATCTGAAAACGAATTCCTGTCCGGGCGCAATGAAATTGTTAGCAGCAATCAAAGCATTGATCGCTGAAGTACTTCCCGATGCATCCACAAGCTTTCTGTTCAAATGGTATTTCAATTCCAAAGAATTGATCAATTTGAGCCATTTGGCTGCATCATTTGCGTAAAAGAAATCATTTGGCGTCCCAACTGAAGGGGCTGCAAAATCAAGTCTTGCTTGTGCCAAGGCAGCGAATGCAGCCTGGTAAACTTGGGCACCTGGATCCACAACCGGGTTGAAATTGGCTGGATCCAAAGCTTCAGTCAAAGGTACTGCATCAAAATAATCAACCATTGTCAACAAAACATAGGCTTTGATTGTCCTGGCGATACCAAGGTGTCTTTTAAATCCTGCTGTTTCAGCCAATGGCTCAAGAAATTTGATATCGTTCAGGATATCTGCATATCCCGTGGTCCAAATCCCGTTGAAATTCACAGGCACATATGCCTGCTCATAAAGGTTACTAGGCTGTCCCAAAACCCGGGTCAATCGCATCCCATTGTTTCCAGTAGTATTGAAGAAACCGGCAAAATCAACCTGGATTTTATTCAGTACTAAATTAGGAGATGCAGTTCCCGGCGTCACCTCATTTGGATCGTCTTGCAAATTCAAATCGCAGGAACTTACCACCAAAACACTCAAGGCGATAAATAGGCTATATAATTTTATTTTCATTGTCTTTTCGTTTTGGGGATTAGAAAGAAAGGGTTACTGTACCACCAAATCTTCTGGAGCTAGGACCAGTTACAAAATCAAAGCCTAAACCATTCCCAACACCAAGTCCCAATACATCCGTATCAAAGTTCATGTTTGGAGGGAAGTTCAAAGCTCTAAACCAAAGGTTGGTTCCACTCAAAGCTATTGAAGCACGTTTGAATGGCGTTTTGCTAACCAAGTTGGATGGGATATCATAACCCAAGGATACTTCTCTTAGTCTGATGGTACTTCCATCAAAGATGTTGGATTCGTCAGCACCAGTATGGTATTGATTGAAGAAGTAGTTTGAAGCTGTGATTTGAATATCATTTGGCGTTCCATCTTGTTTGACACCAGGAAGGATAAAGGTCAATTCCCTATCCACTACAGGATCTTTCGTCACACCCCTTGCCAAAGAGGCCGTTACGGTGTTCGAGAAAATGGTCCCTTTGTGTCTGTATTCCATCATGACGTTCAAGCTCAAACCTTTATACCTAAAGGTATTGATCCAAGATCCTGTCCAAGCTGGATTAGGATCACCCAATTCAACCAATTCAGCAGCGGTTTGGTAATCTCCATTGGGTAATACGATTGGCTGTCCCGTTTGCTCATCTCTTGCAAAACCGGTTCCTTTGATAATGTTGAAAGGTTTGCCTGGTATGGCGAAGTTACCCAAATCGGTAAATCCCGATACGACCACTTCTTCCAATCCTCCACCAAGTTCCATCACGATGGTTCTGTAAAGCCCGAAATTCACAATGGATTCCCAGCTAAAGCCAGACGCTGTACTTACTGGAGTGGCGGTGGCCTGAAGTTCAACTCCCCTGTTTCTGATTTTACCGATGTTGATTTCAGTAAGTGTGTAACCAGTGGCCGGATCAATTGGCGCACCAGTGATCAGATCCTTCGTGTTTTTCTGATACACCGAAAGGTCAAGTCTCAATTTGTTATTGAACATGGCTGATTCTACACCAAACTCAAATTCTTCGTGCAACTCAGGTTTCAAATTTGGATTTCCCAAACGTCTGCTCACAGATTGGGATTGAAAAACACTTCCTCCTCTTTCGAAAGACTGAGCATTTTGTTCCAAAATATTCCTGGTTCTGTAAGGGCTTGGAAACCCTGCTGACGTACCGTATCCAAATCTCAATTTAAGATCATTGACAGTACTGGAATTCCAATTAAAAGCCTGGCTAGGCAAGAAAGAAACAGATGCACCTGGATAAAGAATTCTTCTGTTTTCTTTTTCAACAGTTGATGTCCAATCATTTCTTGCAGAAAGGTTCAAGAACAAATAATCATTATAATCCAAAGTAACCGCTGCATAAACCCCCATTCTTCTTTCTTCCTGGGTAAAGTTCAATGCTGCACCATTAAATGGATCTCTTGATGCTGAAGTAAGGAAGTTGGTATGTCTAAAGAGATCAAACGCCAACTGCCCTGTGGAAACAATACCATCCTGAGCATAGGAATCATACCTGGAGTTTCCTCCTATCAAGGCACTGAATCCTATTTTTTCGGAAAGGTCTTTTTTGAAGTTGATGACCAAATCCTGGTTCCAGATGGTGTTTCTGATGCTCAAAGACCTGAAGTAACCCGAATTGACAAGAACACTTGACCCTGTTCCGCCGCCTTTGTTGTACATATTGTCACGCTGTTCGGTGTAGGTATCCAAACCAATCCTGTAGGTAACAGAGAAATTATCGTTTACGTCATAGTTCAACGAAGTTGAATTGAAGAAACGATTCACCAAGCTTGTATTTCTATAATATTTCGCCAACCAAAGGGGATTGGTCTGGTCATTTCCTGATCTGTAATAAACAGAACTTCTATCCACCGGATTCTCAAATGGCAAATTCGCGATATCCACCGATCTTGGAGTGTACAATACGTTGGCAAATACGGATGGAATACCCCCACTTGCACCTGAACCGAAGGCCGCATTTACCGGAGGTGTTTCCAAATCCGTAATGGCGAAGGTAAAGGAAGAGTTCACGGAAAGTTTATCAGTAATGGCTGAGTTTACACCCAAACCAAAATTGAATTTCTGAAGCTCATTTCCAGGTGTAAATCCCTGATCCTTGGTATAGCCAAAAGAGGCGCTGAAGCCTGTTTTGTCCGAAGAACCTGACATTTGTAAAGAAGTATTGGAAACCAAACCTGTTCTAAAGAAAGCAGTACTGATGTCTTCATAGGCTTTGTAGTCATACAAGATAGGCGTACCGTCTGGATTTCTAAATTCTGGGAAAGCGTTTCTGATACTGGCCAAACCTGAGGCCGCAACCGGATGATTAACCTGTAACCCTGTATCCATTCTTGGTCCAAAGTTGGAGAAGAAGAATCCTGGCTGCTGTTGGAAACCATTTCCGTAAATATTCCCGAATGTTGGAAGAGAAGCCGCTTTGTTGGTGAAGAAAGACTGGTTGACAGTCACTTCTGCTGGTCTTCTTTTTGCAGCACCGGATTTGGTTGTAATCAAGATTACACCGTTTCTTCCCTGGTCGCCATACAATACGGTGGCGGAAAGACCTTTCAACACGTTTACACTTTCGATGTTGTTGGGATCAATATCCAAGAAACGGGAGGAAGTAGTGGCTCCACCGGTACTGAATCCATTGGCAGCATTGGTTCCTGTACTGAAAGGAACACCATCAACAATAAACAGAGGCTGGTTGGATCCGGTAGCAGAGGAATATCCCCTGATGATGATATTGGTACCTGAACCGGACATCCCGTTTGTGGCGGTAATGTTTACACCGGCTACTTTACCCTGCAATACTCTGGAGACATCTGCCTCTGGGCGATTGGAAATCTGCTCTTCTCCTACGGAAGAAACAGCATAACCCAATGCCTTCTTTTCCCTTTCGATACCGATCGCCGTTACCACCACTTCTGAAAGCTGGGCAGCATCGATATTGAGGGTGACATTGATAACGGACCTGTTGCCAATTGCTTCTTCTTTGGTCTTCAAACCAATAAAGGAGTAGATCAGAACATTTGATCCTGCGGGGACATTGATGGAATAGTTACCATCCAAATCGGTGGTAGTACCCACTGTAGTCCCTTTGACTAGGATGGATGCGCCTGGCAGGCCCAAACCATCTTCCTCGGAAATTACCTTTCCGGTAATTACCCGTTGTTGCGCCGACACTTCATAGCTGAGAGCCATCGTGAAAAGCGCAAGAACAAGGAGTAAAGCTTTTCTCATAAGGTATTTAGTTTAGTTGATGCGTAAATAAAAATCAATTATCGCACATTTCAAAATATGCCTCTTTTTAGTTGGATTATCTGAATTTTTCAGAACAATACCCCATTATTCAATTAAAAAGCATCCATTATTGAAATATTAACATAGCTTAACGTTTAATTAATATTTAGAGGATTTGATTACAATAAGTGGCCATTTTTTTGTGTGGACGGTTGAAAAGCTGAAAATTTGGCAGGAATGGCTTTTTAGCCAAATTTTTAATGCAAAAAGAATTCATTTGACAATAAATAAAAATTTTATTTTGTTCTATGAAATTCAACAACATCGGTACTAAATTCATTTTTACGGCATATATTTTACATTTTTATTAAAAAAAAGATTTTATCTTGTGTTTATTTCAATAAATGTCATTTATAATGATTTTAAACAAAAAAAACTTCAGCTGAATACTTTCAGCAAATTTTATGAGACAGCCTATCTATAAATTTTTATTTCATTCTGAAAAAAAATAAATAAGGGGGCCAGAATAAATTTAAAATTACTTGAAAATAAATTTTAGGGTCAAAAAAAACCCTAAAATTTTAAAAATGTTATTTAAAATTTAAATTTATAGAATTTAAAACCCAATTTTATTCATTTTAACAAAATTGGGTTCATATTCTAAACCAAATAAAATTTTTACCACATTCCTGGTTATAAAAACCGAATAAATCCCAAAAGAGCATCCCAATTTAGATCCATTCGGGAAATCCAAAGGGCCAAAACCCATGGAGAGGAAGAGTTGAATCCTAATTCTCTCGGCAGGGAGCTTGGAATGTTCTGCCCTTTCGAAGATTGAAGAAAGGGCGCTCCGTGGTTTCTCTGACAAGGTCTCCTACATTAAACCCGAATTCTAAGACATCGAAAAAGTAACGTAAAGCATCTAACTTGATTAAAGTAGATGGAAATATGCAATAGGTTTCCAAATGCGATTGAAACGGAATGTTTATTTTGGGTTCAAGCGCTGCACCACAGATGAGGTCCTACATGCCTATTTGCGTCCAAGAATTGATTCAAATAAAAAAAGGGGCTTAAAAGCCCCTTTTTTTATTTGAATCAGATCATAAATCCAATTATTGAACATCCCACCATATGCGACCATCCAGGTCATCACTTGAAAAGCCTTGACGGGTGAGTGCTTCCTGATGATTTTCAGTGTTCAAATTCGCTTCAGTGGTACCATATGCTTGTCTTCTAGGAATTTGCAAGCTTGGAGTCAGCGCATTGGCCGCAGGCGTAAGACTTGGAATTCCAGTTCTTCTCCATTCTGCCCATGCCTCGTATCCATTTGGAAAAAGAGCAATCCATTTTTGCGTTAGGATTTGCTCCAGCTCCCTTCCGGAACTAAATGCCACTTCAGTATTCGTCATGTAAGCATCGAAGGAAGAACCAACTCCATGTTGATTTAGAGAAGCCTGGATTCCTTGATCGTAATAGGATTTGGCATTTCCAGGAATCCAACCTCTAACCACTCCTTCCGCCAATGCGAAAGCAATCTGTGCAGAAGTGTAGATATAGGCAGGGGAATTTTGTTGCCTAAAGGCATTCCCCAAAAATGACACCCTAGAATTCGGAATTGAACCCGCATCAGCCTCTGACAAACCATAAGGCATCCCAACAAACTGATTGGTCGTATTTTCCAAAGGATTGGCATAAACCGGTAAGCGGGGATCAGCCAGCTTATCCATCTTCCCTCTTGATCCATTATGGGGACTTGCGTAGGAATTCAATTGCATAAAATTCATCACTGGATCTGCAACTGTCCAATCCAAACGCCCTTGGGAGACAAAAGAACTGTAGTATGGATTTTCATAGGTCTGAATATTCAAATATTTGAACATTACATTCTCTGAATTATCGAGTGCAATAACCCCTGCATTAAAAGCCAACGCAAATTCTGCAGCGGCTTTGGTTGGGTTAACCTTGGAGAGCCTTTGCGCAGCTACCAAGCGGATTGTGTTGGAAACCTTTTTCCACAACTCCATATTTCCATTCAATAGAATATCTCCTTTAACCGGAATTGTACCAGGACCTGTAACGATCATGGCCGAAGCATCTTTGAGTGCCTGAATACATCCATCGTATATTTCCGATTGTGGATCAAACTTAGGAGTAAGTATTCCTTCATTCCCTTTAAGCGCTTCAGAATATGGAAGATCGCCCCAACGATCAGTCAAAAACAAGAAATAATACGATTGCATAATTTTGGCAATCGCTATCTGGTTTTCATTTGATCCATCTGCTGATGCAACTACTTTGGTCAACTCATTGGAGTTGATCTCAATGATTTTCTGGAGATCTGCCAAAGGGCCATTGTACCAAAAATCCGAGGCGAAATTAATCGTCTGATAATTATCCGCAGAGGTGTATTGCTTATTGGAAATATGTTGAACATAAAGGGCGCCTTGAGTAGCCAAGACATTCCCACCAGTTGTCAACATACTATTGGTAAGCAATGCACTGGTCTTCGGTGAAGTAGATTCGTTTGGATTGACATTTAAATCCCCAAAGTCATCCCAACTGCATGATCCCATGACCAAACAAATGGATATTGCTGCTATGTAATTCTTCATCGTTTTCATAATTAAAATTTAACCCTTAAATCAACACCAAAGCTTCTTGTTCCTGGTAAGTTTCCACTTTCAACCCAAGATCCATTATTCCTTGCTTGTACTGAATCTCCTCCAATTTCGGAAGGATCTATACCATCCACTTTGGAATACAAAAGGAAAGGATTATTGGCAACCAATGCAATTGATGCACTTTTCACGTAGCTTAACCTGTCCATTAAAACACTTGGGAAGTTATACCCAATTCGCAATTCCCTCATTTTCACAAAGGTAGCATCATACATCCACTGTTCGCTGGTTCCAAACATGGTTTTGAAGTATTGGTCTGCGCGCAGATAAATGTTGTTTTGTGATCCATCTTCAAATACACCACCGAATGAAAGTCCACCACCATCTTCTACAGCATCCCTCATTGGGTTTCCTTTGTCATTATTCCCAACAGTTTCTGATGTTTGACCGGAATAAGCACCAAACATACGGGAGATTGACATAAATGAACCCCCAATCTGATAATCAATGGTAAATGCCAATTCAAAATTCTTATAACTTACTCTATTGAAAATACCACCGGTAAAATCGGGAAGGATTTTGCCCAAGTCTTGATTTTCATCCAAAAGAGGTCGTCCAGCGCTGTTAACGATTACATTGCCATTGTCATCTGTTCTAAATTTACGACCGACAATTCTACCCCACTCATCATTTTCTCTTGCCAATGCCTGACCATTCCATCCACCGACAGTACTCGTTCCCCTGAAAGCATTTGCTAAAGGAAAAGAGGTCAATCCATATCCAAGCTCTTCAATGAAAACCTTATTTCGCGAAATATTGAAATTCACATCCCAGTTTAGCCCTCTAACCTTTTGAATGGGACTTCCACCAATTGACAATTCCCAGCCTTTGGTGTATGATTTGATTGAATTGGTCAAAAATCCACTTCCTCCAGATTGCGAAGGAATCGTAATGCTCAACAATTCATTTGAATTGTCCATGTGGTAAATCGAGAATTCAGTATTGATTCTGTTGTTCAGAAAACCCAGTTCCGCACCAACTTCTATTGAATTAGTGGTGGCAGCTCTTAAGTTGGGATCTATCAAAGCGTTGGGCACAGAGGTAACTGCATTGCCAGCATAAGGAATCCCCAGTGCATAGGTCTGTTGCGTTCTGTACAAACCAATCTCATTCCCAACTTTTGCGAAACTTGACCTTAATTTACCGAAGGAAAGGAATCTCAAATCAACAAGCTCTGTGAACACGAAACTCGCCGAAACCGATGGGTACACATAATTATTGTTGCCATTGGGCAATCTCGAATCATAATCCTGACGGATGGTGGCATCCAAATAAAGAAAGTCCTTGTAGCCGATTGATCCTTGACCAAAATAACTGTTTACTTTACTTGTTCCTTCAAAATTGGTGGCAACGTATGGATCAACGGATGCTGAAATGTTGAACAAATTGTCCACACTCAAACCACCGGAGGTATTCATGCCCCATCTTTTTATCGTATTGGTTCTCCAGTTTACACCTACGTTTGCCACAACAGAAAAATCACCAAACCGCTTGTCATAACTGAGCAAACCTTGGATATTGTCTTCATTTTCCCGGTAACTGTTTGTCGCAAAACGAGCAACTTCCAATGTACCTGTAGCAGTTTGGGAAGTACCTCCACCCGATACAGTATTTCGCGTTCCCTGTACGGATACTTTAAGGCCCTCAACAATCTCATACGCCAACGCAAATTTTGTACTTAAAACCTCTCTATTGGTTTCATTGGGATTTGCATAAAGGGTGGTAAAAGGATTGTCCCAATATAGGGGTCTGGTATTGGTTGGCGAATTGATGTTCCAAGAAGTAAACCGACCATCAGGCATTTGGTAATATTCCCGTAACAAATCGGTATTCAATTGTCTTTGATACCATTGGTTCACATTTGAACCAATACTGTTGTATCCTTCAAATAGATTTCCAAAAGTATTGGCTTCACTATAATTCGCACCGGCAATCAACTCAAGCTTTTTGGATAGTTTGGCATTGAAATTCATGTTCAAAAACAACTTGTCTTGGTTGGTGTTCTCCATTACGCCAGTTCTGGATGACTTGGACAGTGTTGTATTGAGAGCATAATTCTCTCCACTTTTCCCAATGTTGATACTGGTGTTGTTGAGTGCGCCTGTTCTAAAGACATCCCTAACATTGTTTGGCTGTGGTGACCAAGGTCGGGCTTGTCCAAAGCCTCTTGTGCCAGGAGTAAAAGCATCCCATTGTGCAACCATTCGACCATCCAATTTTGGTCCCCAGCTCTCATCAGCATAAAACTCTGTCATTGGAAGCCCGTTCAGCCCAGAAAGTCCCGGGTCATGAATGGTTGGATCAAAATTGAATATCGGGAATTCCTGAGAATAACCGCCACCATATTCATTTTGGAATTTTGGAAGGATATAAACCCTTTCAAAAGTGTTGGTTTGGTTAAAGTCAATATTTACCTGATCACCTTTCCCACCTTTTCTTGAGGTAAGCACCACCACACCATCGCGTGCCCTGGAACCATACAATGCCGCAGCATTGGCTCCCTTCAGCACATTGATGTCCTGGATGTTGTCCATATTGATGGAAGCTGCATCATTGACGATGATCCCATCCAAAACATACAAAGGATCTTGAGCACTTATCCCCCTCAAGCCCCGGATTCGGATGGCAGGCGCACCAAACTTGGCACCTGATCCTGAAACGATCTGGACTCCAGCGATTTTTCCAGCCAATGCAGTATTCACATTGGTTTCACGGGCAACCCTAATGTTGTCCCCACTCACTTGCTGGGTAGCGTATCCCAAGGAACTTTTGTCCCGCTCAATACCCAATGCAGTCACTACTATTTCAGAAAGTTCCGAAGCATCAGGAGACAGGGTTACATTGATGACGGATCTGTTACCGATCGATTCTTCCAGGGTTTTTAACCCAATAAAAGAGAAGACCAAGACATTGGAACCTGCTGGTACATTAATGGAATAATTACCATCCAAATCGGTGGTTGTTCCCATTACGGTACCTTTCACTAAAATGGATGCACCCGGTAGGCCCAATCCATCTTCGTTGGAAATTACCTTTCCGGTAATTGCCCGTTGTTGCGCAGACACATCATAGCTGAGTGCCATCGTGAAAAGCGCAAGAACAAGAAGTAAAGCTTTTCTCATAATGTATTTAGTTTAGTTGATTGGTAAATAAAAATTAATTATCACAGAATTCAAAACGCGCACTATTTTCAGACGATACTATTGTTTTATTTAAATTTTTCTTTACTATATTTAATTATTTTTAATAATACATGATTTTAATTATAGATTATAATGGTTATTTATTATTACAATGTGTAATTAAAATGAGCAGACATTTTTTTGTTTGAATCGTTGAATAAATGAAATCATTATAAAACGCACCTCGTATAAAACTTCTTGAATGAAAAAAAATAAATTACATAGGCGTGTTTTTTACATTATTTTTAATATAATCACATTATATTGACCTATTCTAATAATTTCCCCACTATACTAGCTTTTATTAAAAATAAATTAATTCATTAATCCAGTTAAAAAATTTTAACAAAAGCCCTTTGTGTAATTTTTTATTTTTATTTAACATTATAGCCCGTATAGCCCTAATGGAAGAAAATTGTCGCTACAAAATAATTTTTGGCTCAAAAAAAAACCACTTTTTAAAAAAAATGCCTAAATCAATTAAAAATTTAAGCTATAGGAGCCAAATTCATTCTTTTCTACAAAACTATATTTATAATCAAACCCAAATAAAATCTATCTTGAATTTGCCAAATCAAAACATCAGGGATAAACAAGCTCACAGTAAAACCATTCGACCAAAAAAGTTAAAAGCAAGATTCAGAATCTGACCAATATTGATCTATAAAAACATAGAGAATCGTGAAAAAGCTGGATCATGACATCACTCCTTCCAAAAACGCAAAAAAAATAGTCTGACCCATCAGGGCCAGACTATTCTCACAAAGTATAAAATCATCTCTAGAATCAATCTGAGCAGTAGACTTATTTAGAAAGTAAACCTGATGGACAAGGCCACCTCATCTCCCCAAAAACCTGCATCTCTGGTCAAGTTGATGGTTGGTTTCCAATCCAATGACAAGTTGATCGGTGCATCTTCGAATTTATAATCCAATCCGATGATCAAATCCAACCCAATAGCAGTGTAACTCCTGTTGCGGTCTCCCCAAGGCGTATTTCCCCTACCAGCATTCCAAGTACCGATATGGGCTCCTCCACCATAAAACCATTGTAGATTTTTGACTTCCCTGATATCATTGTGGACTTCGTACAATCCGCCAAAAATCAAGCCTCTCCATCTTGTGTATAAAATACCTTCCAAAGCCGCCTTATCGCTGATGAAATGTTTTACAGTCAATCCATTTCCCGAACCGGCTCTCAAGCCGATCGCAGTATTGTAGCCTTGGGCCAATGCCTCATTTCCAAATCCCAAAAGCGCAAACAAAATAAAGGAGTAGAATATTTTTTTCATAGTACTGAAGTTTATTGATTTAAGTTTTATTTAAAGCGTTCCAACGAAATGGTTTCCTAAAAGGAAAGGATCTTTCCAGGTGTAATACAAATATCCAATGCAATATCGTGATTTTCATGCGGGATAGATTCCACTGGATCAAAATAACTGAATCCGACCTTGAAAACGGGCTGTTTCAAAGACTCCAGAAACCTATCATAAAAACCTTTCCCATAACCCAACCTGTGCCCTTTCAAATCAAATGCCAAAAGCGGGATCACGACCAGTTGTATTTCGTCCGATGAAATTTTTTCTGCGTTTTCGGGTATCGGGATGCCCCACTTGTCTATAGCAAAAACACTTTCCCGATGCAAGGCGACTGTGTCAAGCGTGATTTTATCCTTGCTGACCAAGGAAGTATAGACATTGATCTTCCTTTCGAACAGTTTTTTAAGAAGGGCATAAGTATTCACCTCCAACAATCTTTCAATTGGGAGAAAAATATGGACATGCTGTATCTCCTTTCGCTTATCCAAAAATTCAAGAAACCGCTCAGTGATTTTTTCAGATAGGATTTCCCTATCCTCATTTTTCAGGGATTTCCGCAGCATTCTATGCCTTTCCCTTATTTCTGATTTACTTGTCATCCGAGGCCAAAACCATGAAATCAAAATCGAAGGGGTCAAACAATCCAAATAATTTTTCCACAAAATCATTGTCTGAAAGATAGAACTTCATAAAATTCTCCACGCGTTCCTGTGGACTTCCTCCAGGGAAAAAATACGCTTGCACCGCTTTCATGCGATCCAATTCCTCCCCGAATTTTCTTTCCTCAGCTTTCCGGACTTTCACTGACAATTGATCCAAGATCTTCGTCGCACGGACTTTTGCCGAAGCATACGCGCTTTCCAGCGTAGGGTCGATTGAACGGGCGGACAATGCTGCTTGATCAAATAGGTCCTGCAGCTTTTTCTTTTCCCCGACCAAATGAATATCCACATTGGAGTGCTTGGAAACAAATTCTTTTTTCCAGTCTGTGAAATCCCTGAACAAGTCCTGAGGCGACAGGTTCAGCTTTTTAATTTTCCTGACAGTCGGCACATCCAAAACAGCTGCAAAATTCCTTGGCATCACCACCGGAAAAGGGGTTTCAAAATGATCGAACATGACTTTCAACTGAAGCCAATAAATGACTTCTGCGGGCCCGCCGACATAGGCAAGGTTGGGAAGGATCTGTTCTTGATAGAGTGGCCTAAGCACAACATTTGGACTGAATTTTTCGGGGGAATTTTCAACCATGTCCAAGAACTCGGCTTCTTCGAATTTCAAATCCGTATTCAGTACAAAATATTGTGTTCCTTTCTTTTCGATTCGCTCCCGTAATCCATCTTCCATATAAAAGAAATTGATCGGCCTGGGGAAAATCTGGCTCTTATAGCCCAATGCATCCAATTTGGCGGTTTGCGCATTGACCAATTCGTGCGGGGTTTCGTTCACCAAATCCTCTCGCATCACAGGGATAAATTGCCGCTTGAGGTTGGCATCATTTCCGTCCACAACGACAATTCCTTTTTCACCAAAAAGATGGTGGACGTATTTTCTGACTGCTTCCGAAAGAGTCTTGGAAGACAGGTAAGCTTCCTTAAAAAATGATGGCGCGAAGGCAACCGTTTTCATAAAAGCCTTGAAACTCTCCTCTAGCTTGAAGTCCCCAACCGGTCCTTTCTGTTCCGTTTGCCATTGGTATTTTTTACCGTCTAACTTGAAATAATTGATCTCTTCAAAGTCGTGGTCCTCCGTCGCCATCCAGTAAACGGGAACAAATTCAAATTTGGGATAAGCCTCCTTTAATTTCTTTGCCAAATTAATGGTCGTCACTATTTTGTAGATGAAATAAAGTGGACCCGTAAACAAGTTGAGTTGATGTCCAGTCGTCACCGTGAAAGTGGTTTCGAGCCCCAGTTTCTCGATCTGGGCCTTGGTCAGGGCCAAGTCCTCCACTTCCGAATATTGCGAAAGCAAAGCTTTGACCAATACTTCCCGCTTTTTCCCATCGAATTTTCTTTCCGCGATGATTTTCGCAAAGTTTTCAATCTTGGGAAATTGATTGTAAAAAGGAGAAAGAGCCGGTTTTTGATGAATGTAATCGATAAAAAAGGAAGAAAACTGACCGGTACAGTCTGGCTCAATGGTGGCTTTATTCATGAAATGAAGAAATCAAGGGTCTCAATTTGGGTACAAGTTACACTAACTTCCAGATGGGCTGTAAAGTTCGTGTTTTTTTCTCTATTACAAGAACGGTTGAATCAGGTTTAACCTGTATCATGTCTTGGCAATTCCATCCCATAAATCAATTATACAATAATCAGCCTCTTGCGCATTTTTTTTGACTTCACCGTATCGGTATTTTGCCCTATATTCCAAGTAGTCTGATTTTCTTGCCATTTCAAGCTACATTTAGGAACCCAACGCTTGTTCCCGGTTTAATCTTTTCCGAAATGATATAAAGTTAAGCAAGGCTTTATCGATAAATTTGTAATCAAACAACAAAAGGAAAACAGGAATTCAGACTACAATAGCACTTTCACACCGCTCCTGAAATCCAGCCAAATTCAAAAAACCTCCCCAAATGACACAGAAAAAAGAAGTCCCTGTGACCGGAATGAGTTGCGCAGCTTGTGCGATCAGTGTCGAAAAAACCCTGGCCAAAAAACCTGGGGTAAAAAATGCAGCCGTGAATTATGCCAACCAATCCGCTTGGATAGAATGGGATGAAAAGGCAACAAGTCTTGATGAATTACAAAAAGAGGTTCAATCCAGCGGATACGACCTGATCATCCAAGATAAGGATGTAGATGACTTGGAGGACATTCAAAACCAAGCCTATAAAAAACTCAAGCAAAGAACCTTATTTGCTGGGATTTTGGCATTCCCTGTATTTTTGATCGGGATGTTTTGGATGTCAATGCCATACGGTCATTTCATTATGTGGGCGCTGACCACTCCTGTACTGTTTGTTTTTGGGAACCAATTCTTTCGGCACGCATGGACTTTGGCAAAAAAAGGTCAGACCAACATGGACACCTTGGTTGCCTTGAGTACGGGAATTGCCTATATCTACAGTACTTTCAATACCTTTTTCCCAGAGTTTTTGGAATCAAGAGGGATAGAACCACATGTGTATTTTGAGGCCGCCGCTGTCATTGTCTTTTTTATTCTTCTTGGAAAATCCCTGGAATCCGGCGCAAAATCAGGAACTGGAGCAGCACTGAAAAAGCTGATGGGCTTACAGCCACAAGAACTCACTGTCCTTGAAAACAACAAGGAAATCATCAAAAAAACCATTGAAGTGGGCGTGGGTGAAATCATTCTGATCAAACCGGGACAAAAAATCCCATTGGACGGAAAGGTTTTGAATGGAGATTCTTACGTGAATGAAAGCATGCTCACAGGGGAGCCAATCCCTGTTTTGAAGAAAACGGGAGAAAAGGTATTTGCCGGAACCATCAACCAAACGGGAAGCTTCACCTTCACTGCCGAGCAGGTGGGGGACAACACGCTTTTGTCCCAAATCATCCAAAGAGTGAAAGCTGCCCAAGGATCCAAGGCTCCCGTCCAAAAATTGGTGGACAAAGCTGCCAGTATTTTTGTCCCCACGGTATTGGTGATCGGCTTGATCACCTTGTTGATATGGGGTTTTAGTGGAGCAGAGGATGCCTGGCTGAGGGGGATGTTGGCCATGATCACCGTATTGGTGATCGCTTGCCCCTGTGCTTTGGGTTTGGCAACGCCGACTGCCATCATGGCCGCAATGGGAAATGGTGCACAAATGGGTGTCCTTATAAAAGATGCGGAGAGTCTGGAAAAAGGAAAAAAAATAGACACGCTGGTACTCGACAAAACAGGGACAATCACGGAAGGCAAACCGCAAGTAACCGCCGTCTATCATGGTGAAAAATGGGATGATGGGGATGCGAAAATCCTAGCTGCCCTTGAATCAAGGAGCGAACACCCTTTGGCCAAAGCCATCGTAGAAAACCTTTCCAATTCCGAGGACAAAAAGGAACTGGATACTTTCAAGAGTTTTACGGGAAAAGGGGTCTTAGGAAGTGTCAATGGAAACGAATACAGAATTGGTAATTGGAAATGGTTGGAAGCCACAGGCGTTGCTCCGGATTTGACCTTGCTCAAAAAGGCGGAGGAAGCTTCAGATGAAGGCGCCACGGTTGTTTTTGCAACTAAAAACAACGATTTGGTGGCTGCCTTTAAAATCCAGGACCCTATCAAAGCCGACTCCATTTCAGCCATTCAGGAATTGAAGAAAATGGGAATCACCATCCACATGCTGACAGGAGACCAACAGAAAACCGCAGAATGGGTGGCCCGAGATGTTGGAATTGAGCATTTCAAGGCCGAAGTGCTTCCCCAAGACAAGGCAGCCTATATCCAAAACCTACAAGACCAAGGAAAAAAGGTAGCCATGGCGGGTGATGGCATCAACGACAGTGAAGCCCTCAGCCTCGCGGATTTGAGCATTGCAATGGGTCAGGGAACAGACATTGCCATGGATATTGCCGAAGTCACTTTGGTCCAATCCGAACTCTCCAAAATCCCAAGGACCCTCGAGCTTACCAAAAAAACCGTGAAAATCATCCGCCAAAATTTGTTCTGGGCATTTATTTACAATATAATCGGCATTCCGATTGCCGCAGGCGTTCTGTTTCCCGCTTTTGGGTTTATGTTAAACCCCATGATTGCGGGCGCTGCGATGGCTTTGAGCTCGGTGTCGGTAGTCACCAACAGTCTTCGCTTGAGGTAATTCAGGGCCGAATATCCCTCTAACCACCGCTAGTGACTACAGGATTGCGTTTATTATTTTCATTCGACCCATAAAAACGTCCCTTCGGGAATACAAAAACATGAAAACACAACAATTCAAAACCAATGTAAAGTGCGGCGCTTGCGTACAGGCCATCACGCCCGAAATGGCAAAATTAGAAGCTGATTCTTGGGCAGTGGATTTGCAGGACAAGGACAGAGTCCTGACCGTAACCGGTGATTTGGACCAGGATTCCATATTGGAAGCCCTGAAGAAATCCGGATATCAGGGAGAGCCTATTTAGGCAAACAAAATCCTCCCAAATTGCTTTATTTTATTAGCTTTGCTTAAAACTCAATATGATCGACTACCAAAAATTTGTTCTGGACAATGGCTTACAGGTTTTGGTCCATGAGGACCATACCACCAAGATGGCCGTTTTGAACATCCTCTACAAGGTAGGATCCAGAAATGAAATTCCCGGTAAAACAGGCTTGGCACATTTTTTTGAACACCTCATGTTCGGGAGTTCCAAAAATGTCCCTGTGTTCGACACCCCTTTGGAGAAAGTCGGAGGCTCCTGCAATGCCTTTACCAACACAGATATCACCAATTATTATATCACGCTTCCAGCCATCAATATCGAAACCGCCTTTTGGCTGGAATCTGACCGGATGCTGCAATTGAACCTCAGCGAGAAGACGATCGAAACCCAGAGAAAGGTGGTTTTGGAAGAATTCAAGCAACGGTACCTGAACCAACCCTATGGAGATGTTTTTCACCATTTGAAAGGTCTGGCCTATGATACACATCCCTATCAGTGGCCCACAATCGGCAAAAACCTTGAAGATATTATCGGCTTTACCGCTGCCGATGTCGCCGACTTTTACTACACCCACTACAGACCCGACAATGCTACCATGGTAGTCGCCGGCGATGTGACCTTAGAGCAGGTAAAAAACCTGGCGGAAAAGTGGTTTGGAGATATTCCCAAAGGAATATTACCCAAGAAAGGCATTCTGCAAGAACTCCCGCAAAAAGTCAAAAAAACGCTGACCATTGAGGCCGATGTACCCACCGATGCCTTGTATAAGGTGTACCATATGCCAGCAAGGCTCCACGATGGTTATTTGGAGGCTGACCTGATCACCGACATCTTGGGTTTTGGCAGATCATCCACACTTGAGCAAAGATTGGTGAAAAACGGAAAGGTCTTTGCATCTGTGGGAGGCTATGTTTTGGGAAGTGTGGATCCTGGACTCTTGGTTTTTTCGGGGAAAATGGAAAAAGGCCAATCCGCGGAAGAAGCGGAAAAGGAACTGGACGAAGTCATTGAAGATTTTAAAAACAACCCAATCCAGAAATCCATCCTCACCAAGGTAAAAAACCAAGCGGAAGCCATGAAGACGTACGAGTCGATTGAGTTACTCAACCGTGCCATGAGCCTTGCCTATTATGCACACTTGGGAAATCCGGAGCACTATCAAACCGAATACGAAAAAAAGACCCGGATCAAGCCAGAAGAAATTCTTTCTTGGGCCAACAAGATTTTAAAAGAGGAAAACAGCTCCGTTCTCTATTATAAAAGCAGGGCTTAGGCCTGTAGGGAAGCGGGAGTTTGACCAGTTTGATCCATTAAAAAATACTACGGAATCAGAAAATGACGAATTTTAGAATAGGTTTTGGTTATGACGTTCATCAACTCAAAGAGGGATATGAATTTTGGCTGGGGGGCATCAAGCTGGAGCACGAAAAAGGTGCCGTTGGGCATTCCGATGCAGATACACTGATCCATGTGATTTGTGATGCCCTTCTGGGCGCTGCCAACCTTAGGGACATTGGGTTTCATTTTTCTGACAAAGACCCCAAATACAAAGGGATCGACAGCAAGATCCTGTTGAAGGAAGTCATGGCACTTGTTCGGAAGGAAGGATATGAAATCGGAAATTTAGATACCACAATTTGTCTTCAAATCCCAAAGGTCAATCCCCACATTCCCGAGATGAAAAAATGCTTGGCTACTGTGATGGAAATCCCCGAAAACAATATTTCCATCAAAGCCACCACTACAGAAAACCTGGGTTTTGTCGGTCGCCAAGAGGGCATCTCCGCCTACTGCGTCGCCTTAATATATCATCAATAGCACATGAACAAAGAAATCAAGATCGTCACAACAGCGGACGGATCCAATACCTTGCTTTTACCGGAATTTGACGAAACCTATCATTCCATGGAAGGGGCCTTTCGCGAAGCCATCCATGTTTTTATGCTCTATGGACTCGAAGCTTGGCTTATTCGCAATCAAGGGGTTCAACCCATCCGGATTTTCGAAGTGGGATTTGGAACTGGTCTGAATGCCTGGCTGACTTTGGTCTGGGCCGAACAAAACAAAATCCCAGTCCTGTACCATTCCATCGAACCTTTCCCGGTTGACAAGGAGATTTATTCCCAGTTGAATTATACCGAAATAGACCAAACGATCTACCATTTTGCCCCTTATTTCAATCGGCTCCATGAGGCGCCATGGGATGAAGGCTTCATCGCTTCGGAATATTTCAACATGAAAAAGGAAAAAACCACCTTGGAAGATGCCGTTCTGTATCACGCAGACGTGATTTTTTACAATCCTTTTTCAAAAAAGACCCAAGCGGAACTTTGGGATAAATCCATCTTGGAAAAAGTAGTAGAAACCATGAACCCCAATGCTGTTTTGGTGACCCCGAGTGCTGAAAACCAACTGCGATCAGACCTCAAGTCTTTGGGACTGGAGGTAGAAATTCTCCCTGGTCCTTCGGACAAAAACGAGATGACAAGGGCACGTTTGCTTGTGTAAAAAAAAAGCCCATTGGATGGTAAAATCCAATGGGCTTTTTTTTGTGATTGTTCCTACAAATTCAATTCTTATTTACCTTTCTTTTTCTTCGGCGGTTTGGGTTGTCCAAGTCCAACACTCCCTTTCAAGCCTGACATCGTTGTTGCCCACCAGTAATTGAAAATAAAGCGCTGATCATCCCGTGGTTCATATATCGTGGAACTGACGGTGTTTTTAAACAATTTCCGTGGATTGTGGCTTTTCACGGCAAATGTATTGATCACAAAGGTCAAAATCCTTCTTCTTCCTTTGGCCTTTTCAAGGGTTCTTTCATCCAGCAAGACCACTTTGATATCGTTGTAAAGCAATGTCATGTTCCCTTTGGCACTGTTGTCATCCGCGATGAACGACCATTCTCCACTGTTTATTTTCCCATCTTCCACTCGTGCAAACGCATTGGTTTCTGTCATCGAATTGACACGCCTCAGGTCAAGTTCCCCGATTTTTACAGAGATCTCCATCGGAAAGGGATGCTCAAAATACAATTCCCCCTCCAAGCCAAGCAAAGCCTCTCCAAACAGGAGCGCATTTGCTGAAATTGAGGTCATTTCTGTCGGATAGGCGTTCGATTCCTTATTCAGGTGGAAGGGGAACAGGCTTGCATTTAATTCTGAGAAGTATATATCCCCTGGAACCATTCCCTTTTCCGGAAATTCAGTATAACTGATCTTTCCATTGAAAACTTGGAGTGTATCCAAATGAACCACCATTCCTGACTTTTTCATGAGCGCTTGCGGCATAAACCTATAATTATCCTTTGGAATAGGATACCTTTTATCCCTGAATATATCGGCTTCCAAACCCGTTATACTGATCGACCTCGCAACTAGCTCTTGGTCTTGGACAAATCTTACCAAATCCAAATCCTTCACCAAGATCTCAGGTGCAATGACCTGGATCACGTCGGTCTGTGTTCCGAATTGTCTGGTATATTGATATCTGCCCAATCTCGGGGTCATTTTCACAGCCTGTAGCTTTAGCCCCTTATTGGTCAGGGTGATCATTCCAATGTGGATCTGGTTCAGGGAGTCTTTTAGCAATACATGATAGTTGGGCAGGGTGATGTTGAAGTCCTTTTCGAGCAAGCTTTTTTGGTCCAATCCTGAAAGATCCCTCAGGTCAACCCGGAGATCGGCCAAACTCATGTTGAGTTTCTTGAAGTTCCGGGTGGGTTTGGAGGAATTTTTGTCGAGAACGGCCAAGTTCCCTTCCACAATTTCGAAGTCATCGATGATCATGTTTTCAAGGAATAAATCTTTGATGGCCCTCAATTCCTCTTCCTTGGTTTCAAGGCTTACCTCGTCCACAAAAACCTCTATATCCGGCCGGAAAAGCCTCAATTCCTTCAGCCAAAGATCTTTGCTGGACTGAAGTTCTGTCAACACGTTGGTTTTGATCAGCGCCCTCGGAATATGTGCTGAAATAACGGGCACCCCGGGTTTTCCCGAAAGATTCTTTGGGATCACCCTAAAGTTATTCAGCAAAATCCCTTCATTCCGGGTATCCAATTCCACCTTACTGAAGGTGATTTGATGGATGCTGTCAGCCAAGGTTAGCCAAAATTCATCCACACCCATCGACATGCCACTAAAAAACCCTGCGATATCACCTTGGGACAATTTGGCGGAGTCTAGCAAAAAATCATAAATGGTCAAGTCTATCCCCGTATTCATCAATTCGCGTTGAACACCATTTTCCCTGAAAGCAAGATTGAAGATCGCTTTTTCAGCTTCGACGGTGTCTATTTTGACCACATCAATGGTCTTGGGAAGGTTCCTATCGCGGCTTCCCCTCCTTCTGGAAACAGCTTTTTCGTCCTCTTCAAAATCCTTGTTGATCAATAGATTGACTTTCGACCCCAAGAGCGAAACCTTGCTCAAACTTAGGGTATTGTCGAACAAGAAGGCCTCTATGTCGACTCCACGGAAAGCGAGAGAGGGGATTTGAGCCGAAACACTGGCTTTATCCTTGCTGTTCCTGCTGGGGTTAAGTCTTACATTGGAGGTGATGATTTCTTCTCTTGCCGTGTTGAAACTGATCCTGTCTGCAAGGATGTTGTATTTTCCACCGGCCAGACTGAATACATAATTGTTCAGCCTGAGGTCCACTTCTTCAGAAAACAGCAGCTTGAAAGCCTCCGGGTCGGTCCCTTCGTGGATGTGGAAATTCTTCACTGCTATGGATACGTTGTCTTCCGAAAAGGTTCTCATTCGGTCCCCGGCATAATTCTCGAAATTAAGGGTTCCCTTTTCCAAGATGAGGGAATCTACGGTTACCTCTGAAAAATAACTGGTCAAAAGGTCCAAAATATCCTGTTGTTTGACTGGAGTTCCCAAATCATCCACTTTGGTCCTGTACCTGAGCAAATTGATTTTTGGCGAAGGCACCTTGATTTGTTTCACCTTCAAAATCCCTTCAAAATAGGCTCTTGGAATATCGACTCCTGTGGCCAGGAATTGGGGGATATAAATATCCAAGCTCGTCGTTTTCCCATATCGGTCCAAGGCAGACTGGATTTGGTCGGGGTATTCGGGTCTGATCGAAAAACCATCTATCCTGATCAGCTCCCTTTTGGTATCCAAAAACAATTTGTCGGCGGTAAAAACATGGAGGTTATCCGAAAGTTTCAAAGCATAATCATCCAGCTCAAGCTGAAGATTTTCTGCCATAAAAATCCCCTTGAATTCCCCATCGCCCGTGCTTTCATCGAGCGAAAAATTCTCCAACACCAGATTGATTTTCCCAAACGAAAGGCTATCCTGCCGGACTCTAAGGTTATTGTCAAGAATCAAGGACCCCTCCTGAATTTCCAGTCGATCCACATAGATAGAGGAAAGGAAATCACGGGTGATCATTTCAAGGTCAAATGGCAACTTCTCCTGGTCTTTTCCCTGCACATCCTTCAAGAGAATATCGGGCTTCATCAGCACGATTTCCCGGATATCCAAGATCCCTTCGTTATAGATTTTCCTCAGATTGGCCTCATTGATATTCAATTCGGGAATATCGATTTCAATCAAGGTCTTATTTTGGTCCAGCTCATTCTCCACGAAAGGCGTCAGTGTAAATCCTTCTATTTTGATGTCGTCTGTAAAAGAAGAAAGCTGCACCCTATCCCCGCGGATCCAATGAATGCTGTCCACCAGAGCCAGTTCTACCTGAAAAAGGTCCACCTGGGCATCCTGGGAATAAAAGAACTGATTTTTTTTCTTCTCCTGATCCGGACCTATGTACACGTCCTTCATCACAAAATCTATCCTTTCGGCCTTGATCCGGTGTTTGGCCTGATCCGAAAAATTCCGCTGCATAAACTGCCCTTCTTCAATGGACAAATCCGTAATACTGATCGATTTCAACAAGCCCTCGATCAAAGCATAAAGATCAAAAATATCGGTCTCTGCTTTTTTCGAGCTTTTGGTGGAAATAAGATCAAAAATAGGTTTGTTCAGTTTCAATTTCCCAATTTCCACTTCTGAAGTGTAGAATACCTTGTTGATATCGGCATCCGTGAGCTCCAGGTCATCAAGATTTATTTTCAGGTAAGTCTTGGAGGCTTTGGAAAGATCCGGGATGATCTCGATTTTATTGGCTTGGATATATTGTTTCAGGGAGGAAATATGGATTTCCGATGCCTTTACCCTGTGTACACTGTCCGACAACATGACCTCAAATTGCTCGAGATCCACCGAAAAACCCTCTGCATTGAAGGGCGTTTCGGGAATTCTCATTTGGAGCAATTGGATGTCTTTCATCCACAAATCCGCATTGACCGCCTGAATGGCATGCTGACTGATGAAATTCCTGAACAGAAAATCAGCATTTTCGATAAACAGGTTTTTAATCCTTATTTCCTCCAAACTTGATCCCAAAAATGATTTTTTGATCTCCTCCTGAAGGACTTTAAGTGCAGACTCCTGGTTTTCATCAAGCCCCTCTTTTTCCAGAAAGAAATCAATGACCGGACTGTCCAGCGAGAGTTTTCCTATTTGGAATTCCTTTTTTCTAAATAGGTAATTGATGTTTTTCAGGGAAATCTCCGGCATGGAAATCTTATAAAAAGGGTTCCCGGACAACTCCAAGAGTTCGCTTTCCACGGGACTGAGGACGAATCCATCAAAAGATATTCCCCTTTGAAGCAAGGAAATATAAAACCGGTCAAAATCTATCTCATATTTGTTGTTCGAGGCCAATTTCACCTTCTCCTTCAAAAAATTCCGAAGCAAGAAGTCAGCGGAAAAATAAAGGGTCACCTGAAGAAAGAGCAAGGCAATAACAGACCAGCCTAAAATCCTCAAAAGCTTCCGGGAAGGTCTAAATCCAAATTTTTCTTTATCTTTTTTCTCTGCCATAGGTGCATCTACTAAGGTAAAAGTAATACAATTCGGCCTGAAAAAATAAAAAGAAAGTTTCCTGTTTTATGGGGACAAAAAAAAGGGAATCCAAAAGTGCCGAAAAGCAGCCTTTGAATTCCCTTTTTTGTGTTGGATAAATTGCTGTAGGAGAAGGATTCGAACCTCCACGAGGTAGTTAGGCAACACAAGAGCTCTATGTGCGCTTTATCCTAAACTCCTCACCCCCGAGACAGGAGGGCTTGTCTGCCAGTTTCAACATCCTACAAAGGTTGATTCAAGCGCTTTTGCCTAAATATTTTGCCAAAGTTAACAAACTGGTTTGTTTATTAAACAATTATCAAGAAAATATAATAATTTTTACATTATCATCAATATAACAAACATATATTGCCAAATAATAAAAAAACGATAAAATAAGGAGCAATAATTGGCAAATTCTCAATCCCCCAAACCACTTCTAGCTACATTTCTATGTTATTGATTGGTTTTATATGGCAATAAGTGATTTTTGAAAAATAATGTTTCTTTTTCCTTCTGAATTTTTAGACAATAAAAAAAGCTATGAAACAAAATCTCATAGCTTTAGTCAATTAACAATAAACCCAAAATAACCTGCTGTAAGGAAAGGACTCGAACCTCTACGGAGCATTTAGGCAATATACGAGCTCCATATATGCTTTGTCATTTATCTCCACCCCCGAGACCGGAGGGCTTGTCTGCCAATTTCAACACCTTACAGTATATGTCAACAAAGCCTTTTGCCATTCTTGATACATCAAAGGTAATGCACAGAATCTGTTATTAAAAATAATTCAATAATTTTGCTAAAAATTTACAGTAAATTTAAAATAACGGGATATTTTTTAAATAAATAAAAATTACAACGATTGCGAAAACCCCGATTTTGAAAACTTGACAATTGAATTGAAGTTTCCTATTGAGAATTCAAAAAAATTTAGCAAAATGTTTAATGATTTGCTAAAATATAATGGATAAATTAATAATTGTGTAACACTTTCGCGTCCCCCACCCGAAATCTTCAAAAATTCATCTTTCATGGGAGGTTTTGGCTCTTATATTCATTCATTCAGAATAAAATTTCTTGAAAAAGGGAATGTCATGCTCACAAAAGGGCATAAAAAAGCGCAAAAGTAAATAAGTCAAAATTGACCTTATTCCCTTTGCGCTTCTCTGCTTTTTTTTATTTAATGATTCAGTTCCTGTTAAGGTTCGAAAACCAAATATTCATTAATTCTCATAGGTCACATAATTCTCCCATTTCTCCAAAACTTGGGCGAAATCGGAAGGCAATGGTGCCTCAAAATACATTTTCTCCTTCGTGAAAGGATGGACAAATCCAAGCGACATCGCATGCAATGCCTGTCTCGGGATCATCGCAAAACAATTGTGAACGAAGGATTTGTATTTGGAAAATTGTGTCCCTTTGCGGATTTTATCTCCCCCGTACATCGCATCATTGAACAAGGGATGTCCAATATACCTCATGTGGGCACGGATTTGATGGGTTCTCCCCGTTTCCAGGTTACATTGGACCAGAGACACGTACCTGAGGCTTTTCAAAACCTTCCAGTGCGTGATCGCGTGCTTTCCTTGGCTGCCGTCTGGATAGGCTTCGATGACCTTTCTGTTTTTGGCACTTCTGCCCACGTGGGTGTTTATGGTTCCCACCTCATCCTTTGGTTCTCCCCAGACCAAGGCCAAATAGGTCCTCTCGATCGTGTGGTGAAAAAACTGTCCAGCCAAGTCTGACATGGCCAATTCGGATTTGGCGACTACCAACAAACCCGAAGTGTCCTTATCAATCCGATGCACCAATCCTGGCCTCCCGGTATTTCCCGGAAGTTCCGGCAATTGATTGAAATGATACATCAATCCATTGACCAAGGTCCCGGTCCAATTCCCATGCGCAGGATGAACGACCATCCCAGCCGGCTTATTGACGATCATCAAATGCTCGTCTTCATACAATATGTCGAGGTCCAAATCTTCCGGTTGAGATTCGGTTTTCTTGGACGGACTTTCCATCATTACCTTGACTTCATCCAAAGGTCTCACCTTATAATTGGATTTCGTCACCGCACCGTTTACCAAAACCATTCCGGTATCTATGGCATTCTGTACTTTGTTTCGGGTGGCATTGGTCACCCTTTCCGTTAAGAACTTATCGATACGGGTTGGAGACTGCCCTTTATCGATAATAAAATTATAATGTTCAAAGAGCTCCAACTCTTCTTCTTCGAATTCTTCTCCGTCAAACACTTCTTCCATTTTACAAAAATAAGGTGCATTTCATAAAGTTTCGGTTATTTGCAGAATAATTCCTCTGAATGTTTTGTTGATCCCTTCCCATATCCCCACCCAAAAAATCGAAAACCCTCTCCTTTTGGAGAAAGGCATCCATCTTTTTGTCAAAAGACTGGACCTTGTTCATCCTTTGGTTTCGGGCAATAAATTTTACAAACTCAAACACAATCTTATAAAAGCAAAGGAGGAAGGCCATTCCCAAATCCTGACTTTTGGAGGTGCATATTCCAACCATATTTATGCTGCTGCTGTGGCAGCCAAGGAAATGGGATTGAAGGCAATCGGTATCATCAGGGGAGAAGAAACCCTTCCTTTGAACCCTACACTGGCTTTCGCAAAGGAAAAGGGCATGCTGCTTCACTACCTGAACCGATCCACCTACAGATCCAAAAACACAACAGAAGTCCTGGAGGGCCTGGCCGCACAATTCGGTCACTTTTACCTTATTCCCGAAGGGGGTACGAATGCACTTGCCATCCAAGGCTGTGGTGAAATACTCTCCCTTGATGACGCACAATTTGATTTTGTATCCCTGAGCATCGGGACTGGGGGCACCTTTACAGGCATCGCCTCAAGCTTGGCGGCAAACCAACAGTTATTGGGGTTTTCTTCCCTAAAGGGAAATTTCATCCATCAGGAAATATTAGACCTGCTTCAACAGCATGTCAATTCCCCACCTTCAAATTATCAGATTTTGGATCAATATCACTTTGGGGGCTATGGAAAACATAACAAGATCTTGGTTGATTTCATAAAGGATTTCTATCTCCAAACCGGAATTCCTCTTGACCCGATTTATACCGGGAAAATGATGTTTGGCTTATTTGACCTTATCAACAAAGGATTTTATGAAAGGGGAACAAAAATCCTCGCCATCCATACCGGAGGTCTACAGGGGAATATTGGCTTCAACCAGCAGCACGGAACAGACCTTGACCTGAGATGATGCCCATCGTATTGCATCATGGGCAATCTTTTCGGAGGAAAGGCCACGAAACCTATCTAATTATTCTTTCAGGCAGTAGAGGTCTTCTGTTTCTCGGGGCATAATTTTCAACACGTTGGCCAAAACCAGCCGAACCAGCGTCTTGGATGCCAAAAAGCGGGGCAAATTGGCCACACTGCAATATTCACTCAGCGTGATGGTTCCTTTTTGCGCCAGCGCCTTCATCAGGATATCCTCTTTTTCCCTGTAAGTAAAAATGATGTCTTTTTGTTTTTTGCCCTGCCGAAGGATTTCCCAGATTTCTTTGCTCGCCTGAAGACTCTGATCGGCAGCCCTTATGTAAGCTTTTTTTCGATTTCCCTCCAACAAAAAATGGGGTCTATGCTCTGATTTTTCAATATGAAAAACAGCGACCCCTTTCTTGGCATTTATTTTCAGCACACTGAGTTGGTAGTTTAATTTGGGCAAGATCAATTCCGCAATGGCTTTTTCCATGACAAAAACCTCCTCCTCGATGAATTTCTGTCCGCTCACTGTACCATCATCGTCTACCCCAATCAACAAATGCCCCCCTTCCGTATTGGCCAAGGCGATGATTTCCCGAACGATTTTTTCGGGAAATGCAGCTTTCTTTTTGAATTCGATCTTCAAACCTTCCCCCTGCTGGGCCAATCTATGTATTTCCTGAAGTGTCATTTTTTTAGGGCATTTGTATCCAGGGTTAGAAATCCTACATCCCAGCATTCCGAAATGGCCACTGAACTAAATTCTAATCGGGAATTGATTAAGCGTCTATTTCGCCCTTTGTTCAAAAAGGAAGAAAAAAATCCGGAGATTATCCAGAAACGCCTCTGTTCATTTGCTCCAATCTGTTTTTCATTCCCTGCCATTCATCTCTCAATCGTGCAGCCTCCATGAAATCAAGCTCTTTGGCGGCTTTTTCCATCATCTTTTGGGTCTGACCGATCAGTTTTTCGAGTTTATCCTTACTCAGGTATTGCAACAGGGGATCTGCAGCCACCTGTGCTTCCAATTCCAAGGTTTCCTGGTAAATTTTTGCATTTCTCTTGCTGTCCGCCACCTTGGTCTGACCCAGGATTTTTTCCCTGGATTTGATGATGGTGGTGGGTGTGATCCCATGCTTTTCGTTGTATTCTGATTGAACAGCTCTCCGTCTCCGGGTTTCATCCATGGCCAGCTGCATGGAATTGGTCACTTTGTCGGCATACATGATCACCCTTCCATTTTCATTCCTTGCGGCACGACCAATGGTTTGGACCAAACTCCGTTCATTTCTCAAAAAGCCTTCCTTGTCCGCATCCAAGATTGCCACCAAGGATACCTCGGGAAGATCCAGCCCTTCTCTCAATAAGTTAACTCCGACCAATACATCGAAAACCCCCAATCGCAGTTCCCTGAGAATCTCAACCCTATCCAGTGGTTTTACCTCGGAATGGATGTAGCGGCTTTTCACACCGGTTCTTTCCAGATATTTCTGGAGTTCCTCCGCCATTCTTTTGGTCAACGTGGTGATCAAGACCCTGTCGCCAGCCTGAATGGTTTGGTCAATTTCTTCCAAAAGATCATCGATCTGATTGGCACTTGGTCGCACTTCGATGTTCGGATCCAAAAGACCTGTTGGCCTGATGATCTGTTCCACCACGACTCCTTCCGTTTTGGCCAATTCATAATCAGCCGGCGTAGCGCTGACGTAGATCACCTGATTGGTGATGCTCTCAAACTCCTCAAATTGAAGAGGCCTATTGTCCAATGCGGAAGGGAGCCTGAAACCGTATTCGACCAAATTCATTTTTCTGGAACGGTCACCTCCCCACATCGCGCGAACCTGGGAAACCGTCACGTGGCTTTCGTCAATCACCATCAGGTAATCATCGGGAAAGTAATCCAACAAGCAGAAAGGCCTTGTTCCGGGAAGTCTTCTGTCAAAGTATCGGGAATAATTCTCCACTCCGGAACAGTAACCCAACTCTCGGATCATCTCAAGGTCGAATTCCGTTCTTTCCTTCAATCTTTTTGCCTCGATCAACCTCATGTCCTTTTCGAAAAAAGCCACTTGGGCCACCATGTCATCCTGGATTTCATGGATGGCGGTATCGATCACGTCCCGGCCTGTGACGAAGAGATTGGCAGGGAAAATAGAAATGATTTTTTCGTCTGAAATTTTCTTTCCGGAATCTGGATCGATTCTATGAATCGCTTCGATCTCATCGCCCCAAAAATAAATCCTGTACCCAAAGTCCGCGTAGGCTACAAAAATATCCACCGTGTCCCCTTTTACCCGGAAGGTACCGTGGGTAAGGTCTTGATTGACCCGACTGTAAAGAATGTCCACCAACTTGAACAAAAGCTGATTGCGGGGAATGCGATCCCCTTCCTGAAGCTTGATGATGTTTTTCCCGAACTCATCGGGATTTCCGATACCGTAGATGCAGGAAACCGAAGCCACGACGATCACGTCCCTTCTGCCCGAAAGCAGGGAAGACGTGGCGCTCAACCTCAATTTCTCTATTTCCTCGTTGATGGAAAGGTCTTTTTCTATATAGGTACCGCTGGAGGGAATAAAGGCCTCCGGCTGATAGTAGTCGTAATAAGAGATGAAATACTCAACGGCATTGTCTGGGAAAAACTGCTTGAATTCACCGTAAAGTTGGGCGGCAAGGGTCTTGTTATGGCTCAGGACCAAAGTGGGCTTTCCGGTCTGTTGGATCACATTGGCGACGGTGAACGTCTTGCCCGAACCCGTCACCCCCAGCAGCACTTGGCTGGCATCACCCCTGTTGACACCCTCGACAAGTTGTTCGATGGCAACGGGCTGATCTCCGGTTGGTTTGAATTCTGAAACTAATCTGAAGTCCATAAGGATGTATTGTATTTTAGAGTAAACAGAGAATACCCCTCAAATAGTTTTCCGAACTTCCTTTAATTACCTGCCCTGATCTTTTTGAACTTGTCCAGGTTGTAATAAAGGAAGTTGGTTCTGAGAATGAGGACCAACAATAAAGGCACTATACTCGGGTGGAAAGATTGCCAGCCGAGTATCCAAAAGACAATGGCGGCATCGGCCATGATCAAGGCAAACATCAGGTACTTTCTCACCCAAACTGCGGGTTTGGCTTGAAGAAGGCCATATACCAAGACTAGGTGAGGAGGAAATGCCCAGAGGATATTCCAGTTGTATTTGGTTTGGGAATGGAAAGTGAAAAACCAAAGCATGACAATAACCAAACCCAGGACGCCCAACACCGCAAAAAGCGTGACGTCAAACCCAATCAGGAGGCGTTGCTTTTTGTATCCAAAATAAGTAATCAAAACAAAAACGATGGCCACTAACCAAAATAGCAGATAGGGATTGAATAAAGAACCGTCCCCTTCTCCATCCGCAAATTCAAGGATTGTTCGCTCTTCTTTGACCAAAGGACGGGTTGGCCCATCCCCTTCTATCGTAGCCGTGGCAAATGCCGCTTCGACATAATCCGGCAAGAACTGTTTTTGCCATTCTGAGGCTTTTCGGTCTATGACCGAACCCAAGGCAAGGTCAATCCCAAAATCCGCCCAAGGCATAGCATAAACATATTCATCGATCAGGTTCCGGAAGGTTTTCTCCTCTGCTGCGGGATCATCGTTCCATTTCAAGCTTTTTCCCAGCACCGATTCCATCATGTCCCTTATCCTTGTGGAGCAATTGTCATAGAAGAAATCATAACGGTAAGCCCGGTTTTCGGGAAGCTGGTTGATCTGTAAAAAACGGACCATATCTGCGGATTGGGTAGGATTCAAGTCCAGGATTTGCTCCCTGACATCCCTTTCATTGTAATGGTACTCCATTAAAAACCTTTCGTAGGTGGTCACACTCAAGATATAATCGAGTGTTCTTTGGGTGAATTTCACGTAGAAAAAGGGGGTATTGAAGTCAAAAGTCCCATAGTTGAAAACCAAATCCTGTCCGGTCTCCCTATCCAAAACCCGTACAGCGCTGTGGCCAAAGGCAGAGTACAATTCCTCTCCCGGATCACAGGTCAGCAGGCTGATCTGATAGTCTTGCGCTGAGGCAATGAAAATAGTCGAATAAATAAACGAATAAATCAGCAACAGTTTTTTCAAATAAGGGGGCATATGTATAGATTTATTCTGGTCCTAATTTTTTAAGCATGACTTTTTGCAAAATCCAACATAAGCTTAGATTTCACAATTTGTGGCGAATTTACTGGATATTCTCCTTAAATCTCCTACAAATCCTTTTATTCTGTCCAAGGCTTTGTGCACAAATTGCATTGGAAACCAACGATTACAGGACCATTTCCTCCGGCAACTTTCAAAACCCCGGCATTTGGGAAACTTGGAATGGGGCGGCTTGGATGCCCACCACCATCAAGCCGGGAAGAAACAACAATATTTTCATCGACCAAGGGTTCGAAGTCCGCCTGACCCAAAATGAAGAAGCCAAAAATGTTTATCTCTTCAGTGCTGCCAGCCCCGGAAGAAAACTCAATCTCCAGAATTTTGAGCTTCAGGTTTACGGTGCATTGAGGGGTATGGATAAAACCGCGGGAATATTTATAATCAACAGCGTGACCAATGCCACAACCGATTGGATTTACCCGGAAACAGGGAAAATCGTTTTCAAAGGGATTTCCAGAACGGTGGTAGATCGGATTTCCTGGAGTGCCAATACCACAAACAGCCGATTCACTGTGGTTTTTGAACCGGATTTTGGTGAAACCTTGATTGTCAATTCTGCATTTAAGGCAAACCGCTTCATCATCCAATCCGGAACGGTGATCCAAACCGTCAACACGATGGGCATCCCCGCTTGTTCCACTTTTTCTTTCAATTCGCAGGCAATTTTCAATGGCAGCAATCCCTATGGAGATTTGATTATAGAGCCTTTGGCTACCTTGATTTCCGCATGTTCGGCGCCTCTGTCTGCGATCATCCGAAGATCCGAGTCCATTCCAGGAGCACTTTTTCACCTCAAGCCGACGGGAAATCTAATTTTATCTGGAAATATCCCCACCATGGATGTGGCCAATTTTCTCATGGAGGGAAGTGTGTATTACAGCTCAAACACCGGCAACCAACAAATGCTCCGCTCAACTATGGCCACATCAGGGCGTTTCAAAACCTACCAGAACTTGTTTTTCGAGAATGCGGCCACCAAAACACTGAATGATTCCATTTTCCTCAGAGGAAATTTTGTTTATCTTAACGGTGGCGCCGTATTGGATCGTCCCACATTCCTACGATTTGAAGGCGCAGGAGCGCAACAAATCATCAATCTTGAAATGGACCTCCACCAAATTGAAGTCAACAAGCCTTCCGGAACCCTTTTGACAAACAATAACCTCAGAATAAAATCGAATTTCCTTATGAAAAACGGGAGGGTCGATTTTGGAGGAAACAGGCTCTTTCTCAACACCAGCGGAAATGGTTTTTATACCTATCAAGGCGGAAGCTGGCTGAATCTAAGCCAATTGGTTTACAACCAGATACCAATGGGATTGAATGGGTCAAACGCTGCTTTCCCCTTCGAGGATTTTTATCAGGGAGGCATTCGAGAAGTCCGGCTTTTGGGAAATTCTCCCGGAGGGAATCTATCCATCCGGTTTTTGGAATTCCCAGGAGCAGACTGGGACCCTTCGTTCAATGATTCGGATGGTACTCCGATTTTGTATCAATTGTACAGTTTTTTTGAGTTTTCTGGACTAAATGCAGGTACAGATGATTTGGAGCTAAGAATTTCCGCTAAAAATCTCATCGTGGACGATGTCGATGATCTCAGGATTGTAAGTCTGGGACAAGCTGCTCCAGGAACGCACCTTCCCGGCTTGGATCCCGATAAACTGTGGGCCAGAAGGCAACTCACTTTTGGGGAATTGAACAATCAAACCTTAACTGTGGGCAGCTTTAGGATCATGAGTATCCTTCCAGTCACCTGGCTGCAAACCTCCGCGAAAAGAATTGCCGCAGGGGCTAAGGTCAACTGGTCTACTGCAAAAGAAACGAACAACCACAAATTCAAAATCCTTCAGTCTTTGGGAAATGTGGCATCCTTCAAATCGATTCGAGAGGTTCCAAGCTGGGGAGACAGTGATATTGTTCAACATTATGAATTTGAACACCATGATTTTTATGGCGCACAACCGGTTTATTTCAAAATAGAGCAAGTCGACAAAGATGGAAAATCAACATTGAGCAAGGTCTTCCGCATGATCAATTCTCAAAATCCGGATCGCATCAGCGGGGTTAAGATCTGGCCAAATCCCTATTCTTCAGGTCGGGTATCGATAGTTCTATCCGAATTTTTTGAGCCCAAAACCACAATTGTCCAAATCCATAACCCACAGGGAGTGATCCTCTACCATGATTTACTGGATAAATTATCCCTTGAAAAAGAATTGGAAGGCCTGAAGCCCGGATTGTATTACATCTCCTTTGTGGACAGGGAAAATCATCAATACCTCCGCTTGCTTAAAGATTGACGGCAGGGAAATTTTACCATTCATAAAATATATCAATGGGCATGTTGAGCGGTTCTTAAATATTTTTTTAACTTAAAACCTCAAACCCAAACCTACCTATGACCATTGTATTTGTACTCCTTAGCATTCTGGTGCTTATTCTTTTAATTACCTGGGTAAAACTCAACCCTTTTCTCGCCTTTTTGATCTCCTCCATCCTTGCAGGCTTCCTCTTGGGAATCCCACCAGAAAAAATAGCCAAATCGGTTCAAATGGGGATGGGCAGCCTTTTGGGAGATTTGGTCATCGTGATCACCATGGGCGCCATGCTGGGAAAATTGGTTGCGGAAAGTGGTGCCGCCCAGAGAATCTCAGACACTTTGATGGCCATTTTTGGCGTGAAAAATGTCCATTGGGCAATGATGGTCACGGGATTGGTGGTCGGAATTCCCCTTTTTTACAATGTAGGATTTGTCTTGCTGGTCCCTTTGGTTTTCACAGTTTCCTACCAATACAAATTGCCAGCGGTGTATGTTGGAATGCCATTGCTGGCCGCATTGTCCGTAACGCATGGATTTTTGCCTCCGCACCCCTCTCCGGCGGCATTGGTTGCCCAATTCGGAGCCAATATGGGACTCACTCTGGTGTATGGATTGATCATCGTTATTCCCACCATCATCATTGCAGGCCCTTTGTTTGCACGTTTTCTCAAAAACATCAAATCCTCTCCCTTGGAAACTTTCCAGGCCAAACCAAAAAGAGAAGAGGAACTCCCCGGAAATTTCAACAGTTTTTTCTCGGCGCTCTTTCCTGTTGCACTGTTGATCGGAACAACGGTTTTGGCCTTTCAGATTCCTGAAACCAGCAGCATTTACCCCTACATCTTATTTGTTGGCGACCCAGGGATGGTGATGCTGATTTCCCTTCTGTTGGCCACTTATACCTTGGGCCTAAGAATGAATTTTTCCATCAAAACATTGATGGACCTGTATGTGGTTTCAGTCAAAGATATATCCATGATCCTTTTGATCATTGCTGGAGCAGGCGCGCTCAAACAAGTATTGATGGACAGTGGCGTCAGCCAAACCATTGCAGACGGACTTCAAGGATGGGATGTTCATCCCTTGGTTTTGGCTTGGACGATCACGGCCATCATCCGGGTTTGCGTAGGCTCAGCAACCGTAGCGGGATTGACGACCGCAGGTATCATCGCGCCATTGGTATCGGGAGGTGTGGTAGACCCGAATCTGTTGGTACTGTCCATCGGAGCGGGAAGCCTGATGTTTTCCCATTTCAATGATGCTGGATTTTGGATGTTCAAGGAATATTTCAACGTCAGCATCAAAGACACCCTGAAGTCCTGGTCCTTGATGGAAACCATTGTGGCCGTTGTAGGGCTTGGTGGCGTCATGCTTTTGGATCTAATTATTTAAATTGCATCAGAAAAAAAAGAATTTGA
Source organism: Rhodonellum sp. (assembly GCF_030656585.1). NCBI lineage: Bacteria > Pseudomonadati > Bacteroidota > Cytophagia > Cytophagales > Cytophagaceae > Rhodonellum > Rhodonellum sp. Next base: position 61,949 of record NZ_JAUSPP010000059.1, on the reverse strand, counting down.
TCATTCAAGTGAAAATTTTTACACAAACAAGATGAAAACAGCAGAAGAAAATTTTGAGGCTTTGGGCCTAATATTGCCCCCTCCACCCAAACCGCTTGGGGTTTACAAACCTTGCCTGATAGATGGCAAATACCTTTATCTGTCCGGACATGGAACCGTTCAAGGGGATGGCACTTTGATTATCGGTAGAATCGGAGAGGATTTGGACATTCAAGCCGGCAAAACCGCCGCACGGCAGGTTGGTTTGGCCATGTTGTCCACGATAAAAGCGAATCTGGGCAGCCTAAACAAAGTGAAACGAGTAATAAAAGTACTCGGAATGGTCAATTGCACATCGGATTTCGAAAAACATCCTTATGTCATCAACGGCTGCAGCGAATTGTTTGCCAGTGTTTGGGGAGAGGAAAATGGTATCGGGGTCAGAAGCGCCGTTGGCTTTGGCTCACTTCCCGACAATATTCCCGTCGAAATAGAGGCCATGTTTGAGCTGGAGCAATGAAAAGAGATAGGATCAACCGCTGTTGGCCAGTAAAATATATTTTCTAAGAAAAGGATTGGAAGACAGAAGCTGGAAGAAAGAAGAATCCTCCAATTAAGATTTTAGGCTTCTACTGGCGTTTTGCGGATATACATAAAAAAGAAAACTCCTTGCTCTGGCAGGGGAAATTTAACAAAAAAAAACACTCCAAACATGTTCACCATAGACGCTCATCTTGATTTAAGCATGAATGCCCTCGAATGGAACAGGGATTTGAGAAAACCACTTTCGGAGACCAACCGGAGGGAAAATGGGATGGTAGATAAACCAGACCGTGGAAAGGCCACCGTTTGTATTCCGGAATTGAGAAAAGGGGAAGTTGGCTTGGTGGTGGCGACCCAAATCGCCCGCTATGTGTCAGAAGGAAATCCCCTCCCGGGATGGCATTCCCCAGAGCAGGCTTGGGCGCAGACGCAAGGACAACTGGCCTGGTACAAAGCCATGGAAGATGCTGGGGAAATGGTCCAGATAAATGATCTTGAAAGCCTGGAAAAGCATCTCCACCTCTGGCTGTTTGAGTTGCCCTGGAGCTACAAACCCATCGGGTACATCCTTTCCTTGGAAGGTGCGGACTCGATCGTGAACCTCAGTTACCTGGAGAAGGCGTACGAAAACGGACTTCGTGCTTTGGGTCCCGCCCATTACGGTCCGGGAAGGTATGCAAATGGGACAGATGCCACGGGCGGTTTGGGCCCGAATGGAAAAGAACTTTTGAAAGAAATGGAAAGGCTCAACATCATTTTGGACGCCACACATCTCTGTGACGATAGTTTTTGGGAAGCCCTGGCCAATTATAACGGTCCCGTCTGGGCAAGCCATAACAACTGCCGTGCACTGGTGAACCACAACAGGCAATTCAGCGATGATCAGCTTAAGGCATTGATCGAAAGGGGAGCCGTGATCGGAGGGGCTTTGGATGCTTGGATGATGGTCCCCAACTGGGAAAGGGGGAAATCAAACCCAAGGGAAATGGATTGTAACCTTGAGAAGATGATCGACCATATGGATCACATCTGTCAGCTGGCCGGAAATGCCAATCATATCGGAATCGGTTCGGATTTGGACGGTGCCTTTGGCCGGGAACAATGCCCCTATGATCTCGAGACCATAGCGGATTTCCAAAAAATTCCGAATCTGTTGACAAAAAGAGGTTACAGTCCAACCGACCTCAAAAAAATCATGCATGGTAACTGGCTGGGTTTTTTGAAAAATGCCTGGGAAAAATGAGGGGCAATCCGGAAACTTCGGAAGTGAATTTATCCAAGTCAATTCAGCCCGTGTCAGCATTACCAATTCTATTGCGGCCTGAAATTTCTTAGTAATCAGTCCTTGTTTACAATTTTTGACGACAACAAATCGGGAATATCCGTTATTCCCAAAATTGTCTGATTTTCTAGCTGTTTCCACTCCCATTAGAAAACGGAATACATCTTTCGGGTTCAATAAAGAAAGCCCCCGTCCAAAAAAGGAGGAGGGCTTTCTTAATTAATAGGAATAAAAAAAACAATCGCAAGGTTGATTAACCAGCGCGTTTTTTACCATCTTTTTTCTCTTTTTTCTCTGCTCTTTTTTCTTTCAGATTTTTTTCAGGCTTTTTTTTCTCTGCCTTCTTAACTGTTTTTTCTTTTGACATACCGGTAGAATTTGTACCAAGTTAATGATTCCCTTTGACAAAAAAAACAGCAAAAAAATCGGACTTGGTAGGTCACAGACCATGAACAGTTTAAACTCTCAAAACCATTTTCAAACAGGATTGTCGGATAAATCAAATCATTTTTTGGGGTTGATTTGAATTAGGATTCTCAAAAAGGAGATAGCGCCATTTTTTAAAAGGATAAATCGAAAGGTTCTCAAACCTCCCTTTTTTATGTTTTTGGAACATTATTCTATGGCGTCACACGGGCCGCTTTTTTTATTCCCACTATATTGATTATTATTAACTTAACAAAAATTATAAAAATATGGACAATCTAATTAGTGTTGCTTTAATCCTTCAGTTTGTTTTGATCTTAATGTTTGTGGGTCTTGTTTTGGATGTTAAAAAAATAAAAAAAAATCTGGCTTCTCAAGATCCCAAATATTGGTTTAATGAATACAATAAATCACTGTATTTGGGCAGGGAAGAAAAGGCTATTTTCGCTTTGCAGGAATTTGTTTGGCTTTCCTTGGAAAGATCAAAATCAAAAAAGCAGTTTGAGGAATTAAAAGCAAAACATGAGGGTGATTTTTTAAGGGCTGGAGAAAAATTTCCAATTTTCCCCTATTAATATTTCAAAACCTCAACTTAACCAATGAATCATAGCAGGTCCTAACGCCTGTCTTTTTTATTTCCGCAAAAGGTTCATCTCCAGAGTTTATCGGGAAATAAACCAAACAAAAGCGACCTGTCCCCCCAACAACCTACCAAAAAATAAAACCCGCTTAAACATTGTGTCTAAGCGGGTTTTGGTGGCCTCGCTAGGAATCGAACCTAGATCTAAAGTTTAGGAAACTTCTATTCTATCCATTGAACTACGAGGCCAGAATGTTTGTGAAAAAGAGATCAAAACGATTTTCCTTTCTAAAAACGATGCAATTTAAGTCATATATCTGTTAAAGTGCAAATATTATTATGGAAGTTGTTCTTTTCAATCAAAAAATCATATCTTTGCAGTCCAAAAAATAGGATGGACGAGATCCATCAATTCATTAAAAATCAACAATATATGGCAGTAAAAATCAGATTAGCGCGTAGAGGCAGAAAAAAATTAGCCATTTACGACGTAGTAGTAGCTGATGCAAGAGCTCCACGTGATGGACGCTTTATTGAAAAAATCGGTACTTATAACCCGAATTCTGACCCAGCATCCATCAACATCAACAATGAGCGCGCTCTTAAATGGTTGTTGAATGGTGCACAACCAACAGATACAGTAAAAGCAATGCTTTCTTACAGAGGTGTGATGCTTAAGAAACACCTTCAGATTGGTGTCTTGAAAGGCGCAATCACCCAAGAGCAGGCGGATGAGAAATTCCAAGTGTGGGCAGAAGGCAAAGAAACTGTCATCGCAGGTAAGGTAGAGAAATTAACCAAAGCAAAAGACGAAGCACGTCAGACCGCATTCGAGGCAGAAACTGCTAAGAACCAAGCGCGTTTGGATGTCATCAAATCAAGGGAAGATGAAGCAAAGGCTGTTGTAGCTGCTGCTGAAGCTGAAGCTGCCGCTGCAAAAGCTGCAATCGAAGCTGCAAAAGCACCTGTTGTTGAGCCTACTGTTGCTGAAGTTCCTGCTGAAGAAGCTCCTGCAGCAGAACCAGAAGCTGATGCACCTGAAGCATCTGCTGAAGGAGAAGAGTCTAAAGCATAATAGATAACCCCACCATGAACAAAGAAGATTGTTTCCAATTGGGCTACATTTCAAAAGTTCATGGTCTTCGTGGAGAAGTGACAGGAGTGTTAGATGTGGATTTTCCCGAGAACTACCAAGACCTCGAGCATGTCTTCATCGAACAGAAATCCAGATTGGTCCCCATGTTTCTTGAACATTTTGTCTTACAACCCGGAAATAAGGTTTTGGCGAAATTTGAAGATTTCAATTCCATAGACGAAGCAACTCCCCTGGTAGGATCGGCAATGTACCTTCCGCTATCTGAGTTGCCCAAACTTGAAGAAGACCAGTATTACTTCCACGAACTGATCGGATATGAGGTTTTGGATGAAAACCTTGGAAGGATCGGGGATATAAAGGTCATATATGACCTACAAACCCAGGATCTATTGGGTGTCGAACACAAAGGAAAAGAAGTGCTGATTCCGATTCAGGACGGCATTATTCAAAAAGTCGACAAAGCAGCTAAAAAAGTTTACTGCTCACTACCCGATGGATTGCTTGACATTTATTTGGAAGATTGATCCATGCGCATTGACATCATCACAGTAGTACCCGGATTGTTGGAAGGTCCTTTTGCCCACTCGATTCTGAAAAGAGCCGAAGACAAGGGATTGGCCATGGTCAGGGTCCACAACTTAAGGGATTATGCCAGTGGCAAGCAGAAGCAAGTCGACGACTATGCTTTTGGTGGCGGCGCAGGAATGGTCATGTCTATAGAACCTATCGCAAAGTGTATAGAAGCACTCAAAAGCGAAAGGGATTATGAAGAAGTCATTTATATGACCCCGGATGGTCAAACATTCGATCAGAAAATGGCCAACGCATTGTCGCTCAAAGGCAATATGATTATCCTCTGCGGTCATTACAAAGGCGTGGATGAAAGGGTCAGGCAAAAATTCATTACCAAAGAAATCAGCATCGGTGATTATGTCCTTTCGGGCGGAGAACTCGCTGCTGCAGTGGTAACGGATGCCATTATCCGGTTGATACCGGGCGTGCTCAATGACGAAACTTCGGCATTGACAGACTCCTTTCAAGACGGACTTTTGGCGCCACCGGTTTACACCAGACCTGCCGATTACGAAGGTATGGCGGTACCGGAGGTCTTGCTGTCAGGACATCAAGCCCAAATAGAGCAATGGAGATTTGAGGCATCGGTTCGCCGGACCAAGGAAAGAAGACCCGACTTATTGGAAGGGTAGGATTTCCAAAGGCGATAGTAATAAGAGCTTAAAATTATAGAATTCACAAAAAATTGCGCTGAGGCGTGATTGCTACAAGCACATAAAATATACAGCTATGAGCGAACTACTTAAATTTGTAGAAGCGGAATATAAAGAGGTGAGAGCCAAATTCCCAACATTCAAAGCGGGGGACACCATCAATGTTCACGTGAGAATCACCGAAGGAAACAAAGACCGTATCCAGCAATTCCAGGGTACAGTGATCCAAAGGAGAAACATCAATTCCAATGGTGAAACCTTCACAGTAAGGAAAATATCCAATGGTGTGGGTGTAGAAAGAATTTTCCCTATCCTGGGTCCAAGCATCGAGAAAATCGAATTGCTGAGAGAAGGTAAGGTGAGAAGAGCAAGATTGTTCTACTTGAGAGGACGTCAAGGAAAAGCTGCCAAGATCAAAGAAAAGATCAGAAGCAGAAAAGCCTAATCTTAAAATCAATCAAAAAAAAGGAACTGGAAACGGTTCCTTTTTTTTGATTTTAAGTCTTGTTTTTTGGTATGAAAGACTTGATTGAACTCGTTTTATGCGTTATTCATTTAATTCCAGCCTAAAAAACCCAAATAATCCGTGAGTGAGTTTTGTTTGCTGTTTTTTATCTTCACCCTATCTGGCCTATACCTGATTTTTTTATCGCTTCAAACCCCATTAGGAAACCTATTGCATATTTCGGGTTGAACCACAAACGATAGCTTTTCTCGACAATGTTTTGAAAGAATCTTCAGTGATGGGGAACATGCTGATGGGGTGGATTTTCTTTTGAAAATTTGTGCTGAGTCCTTAAGAATTCAATTGATTTTTGATTATTTGGAAAGCAAAACCAACAAAAGCATTCCATAAATAAATGAACGCAGCAGGGAATCCAAAGCGCTTGCCCTTTTTGTTTAGACCAATCCTTATCTTTTCCTATCTTTGCAGTCTGAATTGATTCAGGACAACCAAAACAAGTGGGAAATTCCCGTGTTGTACAAAGCATAAATCAATACCATGAATAAGGAAGTACGCGTTAGATTTGCACCCTCCCCGACGGGAGCTTTACATATAGGAGGGGTTAGAACCGCCCTTTACAATTATCTTTTTGCCCGAAAAATGGGCGGAAAATTTTTATTGAGAATCGAGGATACAGACCAAAACCGTTTTGTTCCAGGTGCCGAAGAATACATCAAGGAATCCTTGAATTGGTTGGGAATCGCACCTGATGAAAGCCCCTGGAATCCGGGAGATTGCGGGCCTTACAGGCAGTCTGAGCGGAAGCCGATGTACATGCAATACGCAATGGATCTGATCGAAAAAGGCCACGCATACTACGCCTTCGATACGCCCGATGAATTGGATGCCATGAGGGAAAGGTTGACGGCAGCGCGCGTTGTGTCTCCGCAGTACAATTCCATCACAAGAACCCAGATGAAAAACTCCCTAACCCTTCCCGAGGATGAGGTAAAGGAAAGATTGGCCTCTGGAGAACCTTACGTGATCCGCGTCAAAATACCTAGAAAAGAAGAAGTAAGACTGAATGACATGATTCGTGGATGGGTTTTGGTTCATTCCAATTCACTGGATGACAAGGTTCTGATGAAATCAGACGGCATGCCCACTTACCACTTGGCCAATATCGTGGACGATCATCTTATGGAAATCACGCATGTGATCCGTGGAGAAGAATGGCTGCCTTCGGCACCTTTACACGTCTTGCTTTACAAGTACTTTGGATGGGAAGATACCATGCCTCAGTTTGCCCATTTGCCGTTGTTGTTGAAACCCGATGGAAATGGTAAACTCTCCAAAAGAGATGCCGAAAAACACGGTTTTCCTATTTTCCCCTTGGACTGGTCTGATCCAAACACCGGTGATATTGTTGCAGGTTTTAGGGAAGCTGGATATCTGCCAGATGCATTTTTGAACTTCCTTTCGTTTTTGGGTTGGAATCCTGGGGACCATCGTGAGTTATTCACTTTGGAGGAATTGGTAGAGGCATTTTCAGTCGAGCGGATTGGGAAATCAGGCACCAAATTCGACATCAACAAGGCCAAATGGTTCAATGAGCAATATCTTAGAGCCAAAACGGACGAGGAATTGGCGGCATATCTGATTGCTGATATAGAAAAAGAAGGATTGATCATGGAGGCAAGCAAGGCTGCCCAAATCGCCCATGTCGTCAAAGAGCGTGCAACTTTCCCTGCTGACCTTTGGAAAGAAGGTCGGTTTATGCTGATTGCGCCAAGTCAATTCGACCAAGACATCGCCTCAAAAAAGTGGAATACAGATACCGAAACAGTTTTGGGGACGTACAGAGAAAAGCTTTTGCAATTTTCGGGTGAGTTCACCCCTGAGAACGCAAAATCACTACTGGAAGCCGCTTCGGAAGAAAATGGTATAAAACTCGGCAAAATCATGCAAGCGATTCGACTCGCAGTAACCGGTGTTGGAGCGGGACCTGAATTGATGCCTGTTTTCAACATCATTGGGAAAGAAGAATTAATCAAAAGGATCTCTTTTGCGTTAGAAACCTTGAAAGTAAATTCATAAAAACCATCTCTTCGTTGGATTTGGACCTTTAGATTCTTGTAAACAAATCTAAGTCTGTCCAATTCATCCGAGAGAAACAACCGCAATGACCATGGCCAAGAAATCAAAAAAGGAAGAAAACCCCAAAGTCCACAGTGATCTTGAAGGGTTCAAGATGAACATCAATTCATTCGGTGAAATTTCCAGCAGTTTTCCCATCGACAAGCTCAATGAATTCCTTAACAAAAACGTGGAAGATAAGAAACTGAAGGACAGGGAAGATATTGATGATATCAAGACGGGCAAGAAGAAAAAATAAGTACTCTTCCAATTCCATCCTAAATCCTTTCTCCAAATAAAAGGAGGGAAAGTCCTCCTACAAAGTTCAAAAAATCACAGCAACCCAAACGTTGCTGTGATTTTTTTTAATCTGAAATAGGCATCAGGTCTCCTAAAGCGGAGCTGAAACTGCAAGAAAATCAGCCTATTTAAAGAATGAGGGGCAATATCGATAGGCTGAAGTCAATAAAAGCAAACACCTAAATGATCCTAATTCAATTATAGGGTGGGAGGAAATAGCCAATGCATAAAACGGGTTAAACCTCTTCAACTCAAATCTTTTAGAAAACAGCCCTCAACCTCCATTTTTGTACGATGGAAAACCAAGATTAAATCAATGATTTATCGTCAAAGTGTATGGCTTGGTAAATCATTTCTTATTTTTGGGCATGAAATGGAAAATACTGGTTTGTCTTTTTTCTCTTGGTTTGATTCTGACGGAAACCATTCAAGCCCAAACAAACATTGGGATTAGGGGTGGTTTTTCCACCTCCACCCTCACCTACCGGGCGGAGGTCGGTAGACGGGCAGACCGAGTCGGAGGAATCAAAGCCCCCACTTTTTCGTTTGTCATCGAACAGTATTTGGCAAAAAATGCGGGTGCGAGCCTGGAATTCCAGTTTATCAAACTCGGCTATACCCAAAGAGACACCTTGGAAAGAGTCAACCAAACCTCTTTGGAATACCTTAAAATTCCTTTTTTATCGAACTTTTATTTTGGAAACAGGGGTAAATTTCATGTCAAGCTTGGTCCACACTTCGGTTTTCTGATGAATGCAACTGACCTAAAGAGAGAATATGAAGGGAATGGCTTGTTGCCCACTTATGGCGGAGCTGGGGATGCCCCCAAGAATTTTATGTATGGCCTTACGGCGGGAGTTGGATTGTCCAATCTGTTTGGAAAAAGTACAGTGGCGGCAGATTTGAGATTCTCCTATGAATTTGGACGACCAGAAAGTCAAAACAGGATTTTTGACATGAATTCAACCAATCTGGAATTTACCCTCAGTTACCTTTTTCAAATCCTCAAACCAAAGTGGCAAAATTGATGGTTTCTGGAACTTATCACCCCGAATGCTGTTACTAAAATTACGAATCACAATTCAAACTCAATCTTACCATGTTGCAAGCTCAAAAGAAACCCGTTCATATATATATGGAAGCCAACCCAAACCCAAACTCACTGAAGTTTGTGGTGAATTTTATGTTGGCTGACGATGGCGTAAGCTTTGACTTTCCTGATCAGGAAAGCACTGAAAATTCGCCCTTGGCAAATGAATTGTTTAATTTCGACGCAGTGGAGCGTGTCTTTATTGCTTCGAACTTTGTAACGGTAACCAAAAACACTGAGGTAGATTGGATAGAAATCCAAGACATCGTCCGCGGCCATATCAAAAATTATCTGGAGTCCGGAAAACCTGCCGTACAAATAAACTTTGAAAAAGATCCGCTGTTCGATGAAAACGACTCTGAAGTCGTGAAAAAAATCAAAGGAATATTGGATGAATACATCAGACCTGCCGTCGAGCAGGATGGTGGTGCGATTGTCTTCCACAGTTTTCACGAAGGCGTGGTTAAGGTACTATTACAAGGGTCGTGCTCAGGTTGCCCTTCAAGTACCGTCACCCTCAAAGCCGGCATACAAAATCTTCTGACCCGCATGCTCCCTGAAGTTAAGGAAGTGGTGGCCGAAGGAGTGTAATCCTCCGTTTCTTCAAAAAAAATACGACACATGAACACAAGTTTCCAGATTCTCAATCCTTATTGGGAACCTGGAGACATTTGTGACGTAAGGGTTAACAACGGTAACCTTTAGGATAGCATCCTTTTGATTTCTCAAACCTCAAATAAACCCTCACCACCACAATGCTCAAAGGGAATTGGACATGGACCCTCTTGGGGCTGATCAGTCTGTTGATTCGGTATTTAACTATTCAAAACCCCATAAAAACAGAGGCAATCTACTCAAGGACCATTTTTCCGGGCGTCAGAAACCTGATTGACAAAACCATCTCCCAGCTTCCTTTTGCCACAGTGTATCTATTCGTTGCCTCCATTTTCATTTTTTTTGGGATTTTCATTTATCATTTCAGAAAAAAGCAAGGTTGGAAAAACAAGTTGGGACATTCCATCCGTTCCCTCTTCAATTATCTTGGGGCTTTGGTTTTTTTCTTTTTGGTGCTTTGGGGATACAATTACCAAAGGATACCGATCTTTCAGCAAATCGGGATGAAACCGGTTCCGCTCAATGAGGAACAGCTGATCAGAGAAATTGAACTGACCAGGAATATCCTCAACCAGCTCCGCTACAATATCGAAGAAGATACCGTGCCGATTGGACAGACCATGGAATACGATGACCTTGAAAAATTGGTTCGGGCAAACATGCGCGAAAACATGTTCCTTTTGGGATTGAATTTTACGGGTGAACCCAGAACGAAACAATTTTATCCAGCTGGTTTTATGCGGAGAATGGGAATTCTGGGAATTTATTTCCCCTTTACCGGAGAAAGCTATATCGACCCCTCCTTGCATCCCCTGGAAAAACCCTTCACCATCGCCCACGAAATGGCGCACAGCTATGGTGTAACGGACGAGGGAGAAGCCAATTTTATAGGCTGGGTCATTTGCTCCAATAGCGATCACCCCTTGTTGCAGTATTCGGGGCAGCTGAGACTCCTTCGGTATCAGATGAACGACCTCTACAGAATGTCCAAGGAATTGTATACGCATTTTTACAAAACGCTTCCAAGAGGCATCCGAAATGATTTGGTCTCAATCAATGAAACGGGACAACAGTATAAGCCCATTTCATTGGAAATCAGCAGAAAATCCAATGATATTTTCCTAAAAGCACAGGGGGTAAAAGCGGGAGTCAACAGTTACCAACAATTGCCCATGCTGGCTTTTGCATGGAGAAATAGCCTTAACGAGTAATGGTTTTAATTTTTTTGCACCAATAAATAATAAATTAGTCAAATTGTTTTTGTGTTTCAAAAAGATGGCCTTAATTTAAAGTTAAAATCAAAACTCTTTCGGTCATGCGTTTTTTTCTAATCCCCCTGTTTTCGGTCATCTTTAGCTTTTCCGCCTTTTCCCAAGTGAATACAACATCCGAATATGATAAGGATGGCAATGTGTTGATCTACGCAGAAAATCCCGATGTGATTCCCTATTCGCTGAAAATTGAATTCAAATCCCTGACAAACCTGATCCCTTCCTCGGGGATGGCTTCCTTTGCAGTTGCCAGCCCGGGAAGAAGTCAAGTCGCCAAGCTTAGAAAACAGGATCCAAATCAAAGTACCACCGTTAAATTTGCCACCACCATCTACAAAGGGAATTTTCTCGCCAAAAACAAGGAAGAAATCCCTTCCCTTCTCCCCGTGGACAAGGGAGTGGAAGTGACCGTTTACAACATGACCCATTTGGAAAACAGCTTAAAATTTGAAAAAACCAACGAAAGTTATGTTGGGATTTCCATTCATTTTGAGTCACCTACATTGATTTGCACGCCAAGAAAAGGCGTCGTGAGTCAAATAAAGGAGGATGAGGAACTGAAAGGCACAAGCTACACCTTCAGTGCTTTGGACAACTTCATCGAACTCTACCATGAGGACGGTACCTTTACCAAACTTGTGGTGCTTAAGGCAGGTTCTGTCAAGGTAAAAATTGGAGAAACGGTATTTCCCGGTGATGTTTTGGCAGAATCCTCAGGAGAGAAATATGAATCCGGAAGACATGTTAGAATGATCCAAACCAGGCTGGAAAAGAATAATGAGGGATTGACAATGAAAACGATCCAGACCAAATTCTATGATGAAAGCCTTGGTTCCATAGTCCCAGAAACGGGCACAAAAATCACCGCCGTACATCCAGGAGCAATGGTCACCAAAGAAATGAGTAAAAAAGAACTCAAAAAACACCAAGAATCAAATTAACCCCATATGGCCATTGGCTTTTTCTTCCTTTGGAATCGGCTTAGTTTGATCACTTTTAAAAAGAATATAATTGCCAAAAACAGTTGGGGATTTTAACTTATTTTGATTTTATAGTATTGATAATCAAATACTTAATCCTAATTTTTTATTACTGATTGAAATTCGTTTCCGTAGCTATTGTTTTTTTATGAGTTCTTCAAAAAAAGATGTCGGAGCTGCACATTTATTCATCGAAAAAACCAAAAAAAAGGAAGGCTTCAAATGAATTTTTCCTTTTGTCCTTACCTTTTGTTCCCCACCCAAACCCCGACAATCACGGCTGCAATTCCAAAATAATGGCCAAGCAGAAGCACTTCTCCGTCCAGCAAGCCCCAGAAAATAGCGACGATCGGAATCAGATAAGTGACCGAACTTGCGAAAACCGGTGTGGCGACTTTCACCATCACATTGAAAAGAATCAGTGCAATGGCGGTCCCCAAAATCCCAAGAAGCATGATGTAGGAGGCTGCCGTCCATGCACCTTCCACATGCACCAACTTGAAGGAAAATTGGGTGAAAGCAAACAAATAAATCAAGGCAGCTGGCAAGACCATCAGCAATGAAATGGCCGTAATCGCCACAGGTTTCAATGCAACAAATCGGTATTTGATGATATTCAGGTTGATGCCATAACAAACGCAGGCCAAAAGCACAAAAAAAGCATAGGAATTGATGGATCCAAAACCCTCAAAACCCGCTCCTTCCTTTACCATCAGCAGGATGACCACACCGACAAAGGCAATCAACAAGCCCACCATGTTCCTGGACGTTATTCTCGCCTTGAAAAACAAGGCTCCGATAATCACCACAAATAAGGGCGTCATGGCATTGAACACCCCTGTCAGTGAGCTGCTCAACTGTGTTTGGGCTTTTGCAAACAAAAATGCGGGAATAAAACTCCCCACCAGTCCAACGATGATCAGGTTCTTGACTTGCCTTTTGTTTAGCTGCTTTAATCTGGGAATAGAGAGTGGGATCAAAACCATTCCCGCCGCCACAATCCTAAAAGCACCGACTTCTCCCGGGGAAAAAATTTCAAGACCCCTTTTGATCAAAATAAAAGAACTTCCCCAAATCAAGGCCAATACGATCAGAAATCCCCAGGCTTTCAGGGCACTTTCCTGCTGCAAATCTTTTGTCATTTGTTAGACCATGTGTTCGTTGACCCGGTCAAATAGAGCAGAGTCTATGAAAGGGGTGATTTTAAGAATAATTTGTGCCTCTAAATGTGGTTTTTCCGGTAGGGCAAAGAATCCTACCGGAATTCCCTAAAACTCATAATCCGCATACACCTCCGCTACCTGATCGAGAACGGCACAAACATGCTGATAGGTTTCTGCCGTAACCATCTCGGCCCGGAATGGCTTGAAATTGGGCATTCCTCTGAAATAGTTGGTATAATGCCTTCTCATTTCCAAAATTCCCTGTTTTTCCCCTTTCCACTGTACGGAGAAATCAAGATGCTTTTTGGTCACACGGATGCGCTGCTCCAGATCTGGTGCGGCTAATTTTTCTCCGGTGGCGAAGTAATGCTTGATTTCATTGAAAATCCAGGGATATCCAATGGATGCCCTACCGATCATCATGCCGTCTACATTGTATTTGTCCCGATATTCCTTTGCCTTTTCAGGACTGTCAATGTCACCGTTGCCAAAAACAGGAATGTGAAGCCTTGGGTTTGCTTTCACCAAATTCAGGTAGGACCAATCGGCCTCACCCTTGTACATCTGTTGTCTGGTTCTGGCGTGGATGCTGATGGCTTGGATGCCAACATCCTGAAGCCGCTCTGCCACTTCCACAATCCTGATGGTATCTTGGGACCATCCCAGGCGGGTTTTGACCGTTACCGGGATATTGACTGCTTTCACGATCTCGGCAGTCATCGCAACCATTTTGTCGATATCCAAAAGGATTCCAGCTCCAGCGCCTTTACAGGCCACTTTATTTACAGGACAGCCGTAATTGATGTCCAGAATATCCGGACGCGCAGCTTCAACAATTGCTGCAGCTTCCCGCATGGATTGGATTTCACTCCCAAAAATCTGGATGCCTACAGGGCGCTCGTATTCAAAAATATCGAGTTTTTGGATGCTTTTTGTTGCATCGCGGATAAGACCTTCAGAACTAATAAATTCTGTGTACATCAAATCTGCACCATTCTCCTTACAAACAGCTCTGAAAGGCGGATCGCTTACATCCTCCATGGGCGCAAGCAGCAGGGGAAATTCCCCCAATTCTAAGTTTCCTATTTTTACCACTACTGAATTATAATTTTCGTGTAAATTTACCGCAATTATGGAGATATATAAAACACAATCCACAATTGCCTCGAGAAGTAATTGGCTTTTATCGATAATCGTGATTGTTTTGATCACGATTGGGGTAATGATCGTCATGCAAGGCATTGGAATCTTACTGATCAATCCCCTTTTTTCCATTCCCTTGGATGAAATGGTTTCCCTTTTCACGGGTGAAAGTCAACACCCCAATGGGCGAATGGCCTTTCTCTTTGTTCAGGGATTAGGCGGCGGATTGGCCTTTTTTCTTGCAGCCTTGGTGATTATCAAATGGGTGGACAAAGCCGATATTGAATGGAAACAACAAATTTACAACTTTAGGTTCACGGGTTTGGGATTGACACTCTTGGTGATGGTTGGCGGAGTCCTATTCAATGCTCTTTTGATTGACTGGAATGCCAATGTCAAATTCCCGGAAATGCTGAGTGGTCTGGAGCAAGTGTTAAAGGAAAAAGAGGAGATGGCCATGGGGATGACAAAATTCCTGACGGATTTTGATAATGTTGGGGAATTTTTGATGGGCTTGTTGGTCATTGGCCTATTGGCGGGTTTGGGAGAAGAATTCCTCTTTCGCGGCGTATTGCAACCAAAACTGCATCTGTACACCGGAAACGCCCATATTGGCATCTGGCTGACTGCCTTGATTTTTTCTGCAATCCATTTACAGTTCTATGGTTTTTTTCCAAGAATGCTTTTGGGAGCAATTTTCGGATATTTGTATCTGTACTCTGGAAGCCTTATTTATCCGATTGCCGCACACATAATGAACAATGCTTTTACGGTTATCTTGGTTTATTTAAATAAATTGGGTAAAGTTAACTTTGATATCGAGGAAACGGATCAGGTTTCCATATCTTTCGCCCTGCTGGGCTTATTGATCATGATCCTGGGCATCAAAGTTTTTAAGGAAAAAAACCAACAGCAAAGAGACAATGAAAAATTGGCAGAAGGTATTTGAAAACGGATCCCCGGTGAGGGCTGAGATCGTCAAGGGGGTCTTGGAGGAACATGGAATCAATGCAGTCATCATCAATAAAAAAGAATCAGTCTACCAAATTCATGGCCAATATGAAGTAATGGTACCCAATGACAATTCACTTATGGCCATTAACATCATACAGCATGAGATCACCTTTTAAACTAAGGTCAAGGTTCAACATCAACAACTACAGCAATCTTGGCCAAAGGGTAATCACAGCATTGATTGGCGCAAGTATCATCATCATCGGTTCACTTTACAGTGAATGGGCGTATTTTATTATTTTCGGATTGCTTTTGGGGTTTTCCCAGATGGAATTTTACAAACTTTCGGGCCTTGATGGCATGTTGCCATTGAGGAGTTTCGGTACTTTCTTAGGTCTGACGATTTTCACCCTTTCATTTTTTATTGAAATCGGACATTTGGGAAATAAATTCTACTTTCTGATATTCCCCTTGGCCTCCTTGATTTTCTTCATCAAGCTTTATCGGAAATCTGACAAAAAACCATTTACGGGGATCGCCTACACCTTTTTGGGTATATTCTATGTCTCCGTTCCCTTTTCACTCCTGAATGTATCCGCCTTTGCCGTTGATGGGACGTTTCACTATGAAGTCATCATTGGATCGCTTCTGATCTTATGGGCAAGTGACTCCGGTGCCTACTTTGCGGGAACGAAATTTGGAAAGACAAAATTGTTCGAAAGGGTTTCCCCCAAAAAATCCTGGGAGGGTTTTTTGGGAGGTGCAGCCACTGCGTTTTTGATGGCTTTTATCCTTTCCAACTATTTCAATTCCCTGGAATCTTGGAAATGGTACGTCATCACAGGAATTATCATCATTGCAGGTACTTATGGAGATCTGATAGAATCGCTTTTTAAGCGCAGCATCGAGATCAAAGATTCCGGAAAGGCCTTGCCTGGGCACGGTGGATTTATGGATCGTTTTGACGGATTGCTATTATCTGCCCCATTTATTGCCGCATTTTTGAAAATCTTTTAAAAATGCCTATACCCTATTAAAAATCTCATTAATATTGTATTGTAATTGATTCAATCAACTAAATGACCCCCAAATATGGCTTACATTGAACCGGCTCCTATTAAGGACAAAGAAAATCCTTTGGAGTCAATGATGGAAAGGTTTAACCTTGCAGCTGAAAAACTAGGCCTCTCCGATGAGGTTTACAACGTGCTGAAAAATCCCGCCAAACAAGTAATCGTATCGCTTCCCATTACCATGGACAATGGAAAAATCCAGGTATTTGAAGGCATCCGTGTGATTCACTCCAATATTTTGGGCCCTGCGAAGGGTGGAATCCGCTTTGCTCCAGATGTTCACTTGGATGAGGTAAGGGCATTGGCCGCATGGATGACTTGGAAATGTGCTGTCGTGGATATTCCTTTCGGAGGTGGTAAAGGTGGTGTTAAATGCAATCCCCGCGAAATGTCCGCAGGTGAAATTGAGCGGCTCGTCCGCGCCTATACCCTGTCGATGCTGGATGTTTTCGGTCCTGACAAGGATATCCCTGCTCCAGACATGGGGACAGGTCCACGGGAGATGGCATGGCTGATGGATGAATACTCCAAAGCCCATGGAATGACCGTGAATGCAGTGGTGACAGGTAAACCGCTTGTTTTGGGTGGTTCTTTGGGAAGAACCGAAGCCACCGGACGTGGAGTGATGGTGTCCACACTTGCAGCCATGCAAAAACTAAAAATCAATCCTTTTCAAGCCACTTGCGCCGTGCAGGGTTTTGGAAATGTGGGTTCTTGGGCATCCTTGCTTTTGGAAGAAAGAGGCTTGAAAATCGTTGCGATCTCCGATATTTCAGGTGCTTATTTCAATGCAGCTGGGATCAATATCCAGGAAGCCATTGCCTACCGAGATGGTAACAGAGGTACGCTTGAAGGATTCACCGGGGCAGACAAACTCAATGATCCAATGGAATTGTTGGAATTGGATGTGGACGTTTTGGTCCCTGCAGCGGTAGAAGATGTGATCACCATCCACAATGTGGACAGGATCAAGGCAAAACTTATCGTAGAAGGCGCCAACGGGCCAACTTCCGCAAAGGCAGATGCCATCATCAATGAAAAAGGTATCATGGCAGTGCCGGATATTCTGGCCAATGCAGGCGGCGTGACAGTCTCTTATTTCGAATGGGTCCAAAACCGATTGGGATACAAATGGACTGCAGAAAGAGTCAACAGAAGGTCTGACAGGATCATGAAAGACGCTTTTGACAATGTTTATGCTACAGCGGTCAAATATGAAGTGCCTTTACGGATAGCAGCATACATCGTAGCCATCGATAAAGTTGCTAAGACTTATACCTACCGAGGAGGTTTCTAATCCCTGAAATAAGAAAGTTTATTATATTTGAGGTGTGGAAGCGATTTCCACACCTTTTAAATTTTTACCCCAACATGACAATTCACAAAGAAGGAAGGAAATTATTGTTCTGGATGTTGATTATACTGACAGGATTAAACTTAGCCCTACACCAGTTTTTGCCGGAGCAGGAAATGCTCTTGAATTTCAGCCTGCTTGTCAGCGTAATCCTTTATCTATTGGTTTTGCAATTTTTTAGAAACCCATATATCCCTTTGCCCAATGATGAGAACCTTGTCTATGCACCTGCAGATGGCAAAGTCGTGGTCATCGAGGAAACCATGGAATCGGAATACCTGAATGAGAGAAGGAAACAAGTTTCCATCTTCATGTCCCCTATAAACGTTCACGTCAACAGGTCTCCCATTTCCGGAGTGGTAGAATATTTCAAATACCATCCCGGGAAATATCTGGTGGCTTGGCACCCAAAATCCAGTTTCGAAAATGAACGTACCACCATGGTCATCCAAAACAAGGATGGTGTGAAACTTTTGGTCAGACAGATCGCTGGCGCGGTGGCCCGCCGAATCAAGTGGTATGTGAAAGAAGGCAGTCCCGTCATTCAGGGAGGAGAATTTGGCTTTATCAAGTTTGGCTCGCGTGTGGATGTATTTCTCCCGCTGGATGCTGAAATACTCGTGAAGATCGACGACAAAACCAAGGGTGCATTTACGCCGATTGCTAGGCTTAAAAGGCCATAAATTATAGGGTCTTCCAGTCTTTTGTGCTTCCTATAATTCCATGGAAATCGCACCTTAAAAGAAAAACCTTCCTAAAAGGCCAAACGGATTTTAGGAAGGTTTTTCTTTTTTTCTTTATCCCTAATTCCAGAATTGACTTAAGCTTGAAGGGCTTTCTTTTTCTTATTATTTCCTTTTGAAAAATTTATATCCCAAGACAACAGTGCTTAGGAAAAATATCAAGGTGGTCCATTCATAAACCCTTTTATCGGATTTTTTCTCATTCACCACTTCCTCTTTTTCAGTCAATGCCCTTTTCAACTGGGTGATTTCCCTTTCCTGCTTTTGTGAAATGAATTTGTAGTCATTTTTCTCATAGGTGATTTCCGTTTTTTCGATCTCACTCATCAACTTCAATTCATCCATGATTTGGTTGTCCTTTTGAATGATCCGCTCCATCCAGTCATTCGTTTCCACCATGTCTTTTTTGGTTCGGTTGCCGAAAATCCCTGTTTTCTTGTTTTCTGAGGTTCTCCACTGTTGATGCAGGCTGTTTCTTTCGTTCACCATTTTGTCAAGTTTGGCTTGGGCAAAAAGACACAAAGGCGAAAAAAGCATGAAAACCAATATTAATTTTTTCATTAAAGCGTTGTTTGTTTCGTGAATTTTGAAATTTCAAATAATGTGCCAATATACGAAGACAAAAACACTTAAATCCGAAATATGCTTAGGCTACTCAATTGGGTTTAAACCAGAAGAAAATCAGACCAATGGTAAACAAGGAATAGAACCTATAAGTTGAAGTCAAAAATAATTGTCAAAGACTGATGAATACGCATTTTCAGACTGGAATGGAGTTGATCATGCAAAACACGGGTTAAAGCTTGAACTTTTTGCCGAATTTTTTCCTAAAAGTTCCCCTCCTCCTTTTGTTGTTGGTATAGAAATTATAAAAGAAATTCAAGGCAAAAACGGTGATTGTCAGGGGAATGAAAAATGAGGGCAACATCGTTTTGATTCCCAGAAGGATCATCAGTCCAGCAATCACTCCGATTTTTAAAGTCGTATGGCTATCGGGATAAATTTTACCCACCAAATAAAGACTCAAGATTTCAATGAAAGTCACCAAGATGATCAAATAGGTGAGCATGTCGCGCATGGTCGTATCGCCCGCCCACACCACCCAGGAAAGCCCTGCCGCCACGATGATCAAACTCAGGGATTGTATGGATGCATTCAGTTTCTCTCTCATAATGGCTGCTTTTTGGGGTTTTAAATTGAAATAAGATAGGGATTTTAAGCAAAAAAACAAAAAAGCAAGATCCCCGTGAAATGGATCTTGCCTTTTTTTGTTGCATTTGGAGAGGTCATAGCCTCGCAAAAGGAATCACTGTATTTTTTAAATTCCTAACTGTAAATTATTTACAGCTTCCTTTTAATAAAGTCAGTCATCAAAGAATACAAATGCCAAGTGGTGTTTCCTCCGTAAATCCCATGGTTCTTGTTGGGATAAAACATGGTTTCAAACTGCTTGTCGGCCTTGATAAGCGCATCGACCAAGTCAACAGAATTCTGGAAATGAACATTGTCATCCCCCGTTCCGTGGATCAAAAAGAAATTGCCTTTCAGCTTATTGACATGGGTGATCGGACTGTTGTCGTCATAACCCGTAGCATTGCGCTGTGGCGTTTGCAAGAAGCGCTCGGTGTAAACCGTGTCATAATATCTCCAAGTGGTCACAGGCGCCACTGCAATGGCTGTCTTGAACACATCATTGCCGATCATCAAGGCCAATGAGGACATGTATCCACCATAAGACCATCCCCAAATACCGATTCTAGTTTTGTCCACAAAAGGCAATCCTCCCAAATATTTGGCTCCGGCTATCTGATCCTCTGTTTCATACTTGCCCAGATTGGCGTAGGTCACATGTTTAAAATCCCTACCTCTTCCCCCAGTGCCTCTATTGTCTACACAGACTACGATGTAGCCTTCAGCTGCCAAATGCTGATGCCAAAAATCCCGGGTTCCTCCCCAGGAATTGTTGACGTTTTGCGAACCCGGTCCACCATAAACATACATCAAGACCGGATATTTCTTACCCTCGTCAAAATCTGCCGGTTTGATCATGTAGCCGTTCAAGGAGGTTCCGTCTACGGTATTGAATTTAAAAAACTCCTTTTGCGTGATTTCGAAATTTTCAAGCGACTTTTGAAGTGCAGTATTGTCTTCCAATCCCTTCAGAAGCTTCCCCGAGGAATCATGAAGCGTCACCTGCAAAGGCGTGCTTGCATTTGAAAAATTGGCAATGAAATATTTAAAATCCTTGCTCATGTTGACCGAATAGGTCCCTTTTTCTGGTGTCAGCATTTTTTTGCCCTTTCCATCCAAGTTGATGACAAAAAGATTCCTTTCCATCGGAGAAACCTCGGTAGACATAAAGTAAATTTTCTTTCCCTTTTCATCAATACCGACCAGATTGGTCACTTCCCAATCTCCGGTGGTGATCTGTCGAATCAACTTCCCTTGGTTGTCATGGTGGTAGATATGCTTGTAGCCATCCTTCTCTGAAGTCCTGATAAAGCCTTTGTTGCCCTCCAAGAATCGAAGGTCATCATTGTAATCCAAATCCACATAGGTCTCTGATTTGTCTTCAAGTATCAATTTGGTCTCTCCTGTTTCTCCATTCGCATAGAGCAGGTCAATTTGATTTTGGAGCCTGTTGACGCGCAAGAATGCGAGCGTATTGGCATCCCCTGTCCAATAAATCCGTGGCAGATAAATATCTATTTCACTTCCAGCATCCACCTTAACGGTTTTTTGTGTCGCCAATTCATACACGTGGATGCTTACTTCGGCATTTTTCTCCCCGGCTTTTGGATATTTGAATTTATAATCTTCAGGATACAATTTCCCCCAAGTCTGCATGTTGAATTCGGGAACATCGGTTTCATCAAACCGGATAAAAGCGATTTTCTTTCCGTCTGGAGACCAATCAAATGCCTTTGACATGGAAAATTCCTCTTCATAAACCCAGTCTGCCGATCCATTGATGATATGGTTCCACTTTCCATCAGTCGTGATTTGCGTAAGCTGATTGTTTGCCAAGGCAAGCATATAAAGGTTGTTGTCCTTCACAAAGGCAACCTTATCGTTGTCGGGAGAAAGGGTGGCATGCATGATTTTCTCGCCATCCATGAGTTTTTGCGCTTGACCTGTCTTGAGATCCACCACATGGTAAACGCCTTTGCTGGATCGCCTGTAAATGCTTTCCACTTCGGAACCGATCAAGGCTTTAGTCTCATCGGGATTGAAGGAATAACTGGAAAAATCCACGCCTAGGGCAGCACCATCAATCAAAACTCCTGATTCAGCACCGGTGGCCACATTGATTTTGACGACCTTTGGACCTGCTGTACCACGTTGCAAGGAACTGTAATATTGCCCGTCTTTCATCCAGTTGATCCCATAGACGGATTTTTGGCTAAAAGCATTGGACTTGAACACATCGGCTAAGGCGACTTTCTTTTTTTCTTGGGCAATCGAGTTGTTGACAAGCAACAGGCCCAGCAACAATGCTGAGAATATCTTTAATTTATTCATGAATAAATGGGTTTTATTTCCAATGCTAAAGTTAAATAAATTGATCAAACGGAAATGTTCTTTTTGATAAATGGAAGCATAGGTTCACAACAGTTCCTTACGTTAGACGGGTAGAGATTTCGGGGAATTGAAAAATAAACAAACTCTAGGAATGCCTGATTTTCAATCGTTTTGCAATGCTCACCCCTAACAAAACCAATTCCACATATAAGGAGAAAGATTCAAAAGTGAACTCAATCCTTTGTCTTTTGAAAATTTCCCGATCATTCTTTGATAAATTAAGCTGATTTTTATGTAATTCGTGGTGTCAACCCCTGAGCGCTATGAAGAAAAAAATTGCCTTGGTCACCGGAGGATATACCGGTGAATCCGTCATTTCCCTTAAAAGTGCTACGGAAGTAGCGAAAAGCCTTGATCGGGAAAAGTACACTGTTTTTAAGATTTTGATTTATCCAGGGGATTGGTACCACGAAACCGAATCCGGCGAAAAAATATCCGTCGATCTCAATGACTTTTCCATTCTCCTGAATGACCAAAAAATCACCTTCGATGGCGTGTTCAACATTCTCCACGGATCTCCTGGGGAAGATGGAAAGCTTGCCGGTTATTTTGACATGATCGGAATCCCGTACACCACCTGCGATGCCCTTACTTCTGCAATTACCATGAATAAGGGGTATACAAAGGCGATTGTACAGGATATCCCTGAACTTTATGTGGCAAAATCCCTGCAACTTTTCGAGAATACTGGAGAAAACACCGCTAAAATCCTGAAGGAATTGAGACTCCCGCTTTTTGTCAAACCCAACAATGGTGGCAGCAGTATCGGAATGAGTAAGGTCAAAAATCCCGAGGAACTTCAGGAAGCGCTGGACAAGGCCTTTGCGGAAGACAATCAAGTCTTGGTGGAGGAATTTGTTTCCGGAAGGGAATTCTCCATCGGGGTGTTCAAAGCCGCAGGGACAACAACAGTTTTACCAGCCACTGAGATCGTAAGTTCTAAGGAGTTTTTTGACTTTGAAGCCAAATATACACCGGGCATCACGGAAGAAATCACGCCGGGAAGAATGTCTGAAGAGGAAGTAGAGCGCGTCAAAAGAGTCGTAGCCATAGTTTACCAAAAACTCAATTGCAAAGGAGCCGTCAGGGTGGATTACTTCTTGGAATTCGAAACCAACAAATTCTACTTTATAGAAATCAACACGGTTCCCGGGCAGACTGAAACCAGTTTGATCACCCAGCAAGTCCGGGCAGTAGGCATGGAAATCAAGGATTTTTATACCGCATTGATCGAGGAAATGTTTCATTGAAGGCACATTTGAAAAAGTCTCCGTCCCAAAAATGCAATTCCATTAAAACAAAAAAGCGACTCCTGAGAGTCGCTTTTTTGTTTTATCAAAGGTTGAATGCTTTTTCTATCTTTTCCACATAGTCCAACTTTTCCCAAGTGAAAAGTTCCACTTCCAAGGTAAGTGGTTTTCCATCTGGGGTCTTGAAGGTTTTGGTCACCACTTCATTCACACGGCCCATGTGTCCATAAGCTGCTGTTTCTTCATAAATGGGGAACCTCAATTTCAAACGTTGCTCAATGGCATAAGGTCTCATGTCAAAAATCTCTTCAATCTTTTTGGCGATTTCACCATCAGAGAGTTTCACTTTTGCTGTTCCGTAAGTATTGACATAAATACCCATTGGTTTGGCTACGCCAATCGCATAGGAAACCTGAACCAATACTTCGTCTGCCAATCCCGCTGCCACCATGTTTTTTGCAATGTGACGGGTTGCGTAAGCTGCAGAACGGTCAACTTTGGAAGGGTCTTTCCCGGAAAATGCTCCTCCTCCATGGGCTCCTTTTCCACCGTAGGTATCCACGATGATTTTTCTCCCTGTCAAACCCGTGTCCCCATGTGGTCCCCCAATGACGAATTTTCCTGTTGGATTGATATGGTAAGTGATTTTATCTGTAAAAAGCGCCTGGATTTCTGGAAGGAGCTGCTCCTTCACCCTAGGGATCAGGATATTGATCATGTCCTCTTTGATCTTGGCCAACATAGTAGCTTCGATATCAAAATCATCGTGTTGCGTTGAGATTACAATGGCATCAATTCTCGTTGGCTTATTGTCATCATCATATTCAATAGTAACCTGTGACTTGGAATCGGGTCTTAAGTAAGCAATTTCGCTGTTTTCCCTTCTCATCGCTGCCAATTCCCTCAAAATTCTGTGGGAAAGATCCAATGCCAAAGGCATGTAATTGCCAGTTTCCTTGGTGGCATAACCAAACATCATTCCTTGATCTCCAGCGCCTTGTTCTTCGGGATTGCTCCGGTCCACACCTTGATTGATATCGGGAGATTGCTCGTGGATTGCCGAAAGCACACCACAGGAGTTCCCATCAAACATATATTCTCCTTTGGTATAACCAATACGGTTGATCACATCACGGGCGATTTTTTGAACGTCAAGGTAGGTGTCCGATTTCACTTCTCCTGCCAAAAAAACCTGTCCGGTGGTAACCAACGTTTCGCAAGCTACTTTGGAGCGGGGATCGAAAGCCAAAAAATTATCAATCAAGGCATCGGAAATTTGATCTGCTATTTTATCAGGATGGCCCTCAGAAACAGATTCAGAGGTAAATAAATAGGGCATATATTATTATTTAATTTGTTTTTAAAATCAGTCCGTAAAAATACATTTTCAAAAGGAAATAAAAAATCCAAATCATTTTACCTAAAATCAAAAGGCAAAATGAAAAGACAATTAAACTTCAAGTCAACTTGAAATCAGCGGCAATCATTCCTTTGTAATTTTCAACACAACACCCTTGAGCCTTGAAAAAAAAGCTTCAGAACTTCAAACCTATCGATTTTCTGTCTTTACTTTTTTGGGGTTTGATAAAATTTCCAAAGATTAAATATAGGAAATTGAAATTTACTTTGAAATTTAAAAAAAGCAAAAAATTCCATTTCTTCAATACTTGCCGTATTGAACCTTTTTGATTTGCCAAAACAAAGGCAAATCGGTGGGGATGGTACTGGTTTTACCCATCAAAACACAGTTATGCATATCAAATCCCTCATCCAAAAAGCTTTTAAACGGCAATCTTTCAATATTCATCCCCAATCCAAACAGAATCCTTAACTTTGCATTTCCAATAACGCTCACCAATAGCCCTATGAACGAACGGTATATGCAAAGGGGGGTTTCTGCCTCCAAAGAAGATGTCCACCAAGCAATCTCAAAATTGGACAAAGGCCTCTATCCCAATGCTTTTTGCAAAATCGTGGAAGACAGCCTAGGCAACGATCCGGAATATTGCAATATCATGCATGCGGACGGGGCAGGCACCAAATCTTCCTTGGCCTATATGTACTGGAAAGAAACCGGTGATCTAAGTGTTTGGAAGGGAATTGCACAGGATGCCATCATCATGAACACAGACGATCTCCTCTGCGTGGGTGCTGTGAACAATATTCTGGTTTCTTCCACAATCGGAAGAAACAAAAATCGAATTCCCGGCGAAGTCATTTCTGCTTTGATCAACGGAACCGAAGAAGTTTTGCAAATGCTCAGGGACCATGGAGTGAATGTGGTCCTCACAGGTGGGGAAACTGCCGATGTGGGCGACCTGGTAAGGACGATCATTGTGGACAGTACCGTTACTTGTCGGATGAGAAGGGAAGATGTGATTTCCAATGAGGCCATAAAACCCGGAGATGTCATCGTCGGTCTGGCTTCTTTTGGCCAAGCCAAATATGAAGATGCTTACAATGGTGGAATGGGAAGCAATGGCCTCACCTCCGCTAGACATGATGTTTTTAACAAAGTACTGAAAACCAAATATCCTGAAAGTTTTGATCCTGCCGTTCCCGACGACTTGGTGTACTCAGGAAAATACAACCTCACAGACCCTGCACCTGGAACATCCGTCAACATGGGCAAACTGGTACTGTCCCCTACCCGAACCTATGCCCCTATCATGGTGGATGTGTTGAAATACTTAAGGCCAAAAATCCATGGTATCGTCCATTGCAGTGGTGGAGCACAGACAAAAGTGCTCCATTTTGTGGACAATGTCCACGTCATCAAAGACAATCTCTTTGAAACCCCGCCACTTTTCAAAATCATCCAAGAAGAAAGCAATACCGACTGGAAGGAAATGTACAAAGTCTTCAATATGGGCCACCGTATGGAGATCTATTTGGACGAAAGATATGCGGAGGAAGTGATCGATATCGCCGAATCCTTCGGAGTAGAAGCACAGATCATTGGAAGGGTTGCTGCGAATAAAGGCAAAAAAGTAACCATTCAGAGCAGTCACGGTATATTTGAATATTGACATTTGTATCCGCCATCAACAAAAATTTAGTGGATCATTCTCCCTTTAAGATAAATTACCGGAACCCTAAAGCATCATAATGAGTCAAAAAAAGTCCCTCATCCAAAAATCCTTGTACATCATGGCTTGGATATTGGGAACAATGGCGATTCTGCTTCTTTTGACGATTACATGGGTGGATTGGGAAGATTACAGAGAGAAGGATTATTATACCGAAACGATGTCCGATCTGCAGGAGTTACAATTCAATTCCTCAGCATCAGACACCTGGATGGTGGGTTGGTCAACCATCAATGCGACTCCTGAACAACCCACAGCCCTTGTCGGGTACCGACCTAGGGGCAATTACGAATTTGTACTGGACAGCTCATATGTCAAAACCCTGGTCCTTGGAAATGGAAAAAAGAATGTGGCGATTCTCAATTATGAATTGTTGATTGTCCACCCCTATTTGTCCAAAAGAATCCAAGCCGCCATTCGCAATGAAAATCTCCCCATAGACTTTGTTTATTTTACAGCAACACATACCCACAGCGGACATGGCGGATACATTCCCGGCTTGATGGGGAAATTGGCATTCGGAGGATTCGATGAAACCATCGTTTCCCTTTTGGAGCAAAAAACGCTTGAAGGAATCAAATCGGCTTTGGCAACGCAGGACACCGCTGTTCTTCACTACCAAAGGGCAAATGCAGACAGTTTGGTCGCCAATAGATTCAAATCGGAAGATCCCACCGACCCTTTTGTACGCCAATTGGTTTTCGAAAAAAGAAACGGTCAAAAAGGCACTTTCCTGACCTATAGCGCCCATCCCACTATCCTAAGTTCCAAGTATATGGGTTTGTCGGGGGATTATCCCTTTTATTTCAACAAAGCCTTGGAGCAGAACGGATACGTTTTTTCACTTTTTGCAGCGGGAACTGTTGGGAGCCATCGACCGGTAGCAAATGGGAACCAACCAGAGGACGTAAAACAATATGCCCTGGACCTAAACAATAACCTGCCAAACCAAAGCGAAAAACCAAAGTTGATCAACAAGGCCAAAATCCTGACAGCCTACTTACCCATTGAATTAAGGGAAGTCCATTACAGACTCAGCGACAATATTCGGTTGAGACCATGGATTTTCAATTGGGCTTTCGGGGAAACGAATGCCCACTTTGACATCCTTGTCTTGGGAAATACGCTGCTCATAGGCTCCAGCGGCGAAATCTCAGGCGTGTTTTACGACAAATGGGAAAAGAAAGCTGCAGAATTGGGCTTAAATTTGATCATAACCTCTTTTAATGGTGGCTACATCGGCTACATTACGCCGGATAAGTATTACCAAGAGAAATACCACGAAGTTCGGGACATGAATTGGTTTGGCCCTTACAACGGCGCTTATTTCGATGAGATCATCGGTGCCTTAATTGAAAAGCAGCAATAAAAAGGGGAGTAAAAAGGAAAGCTCCAATCTACTTCGCATAAGCTCGGGGTTCTGGCCTGCTTTCAGAAATTGGATGGCATGAAAGAGTAAGATCAACAAAAGGATTCCTGAAAAAATGTGGAAATAGGAGGGCAACCAGAGCAGTAAACCCACAAAATACATCCCTCCAAGAACACCGAGTCCAATGATCAAAACTTCCAGTTGCCCTTTTGATAGAAAACTCAGAATAGATTCAAAACCATCTTTTTTATCCGAATCCCTATCTTGATAGGAAAGAATCAAAAGATTCAACCAAGCAACCAAAACATAACCAAACGCCAGAAAGTAAGAAGAGCTGTTGATCAATTCCCGATCCGCTTTCAGGAAAGGCACCAGTAGGATTCCCAAAACATAAAAAAGCGCGATTGAAATTTCCTTAAGCCATACCGCCTGAGGAACAAGCTTGCGGATCACTACCATCCATAAAACCATTGTTACCCCTAAAACCAGACCAGGGAGCAATACATAATGCAAAGATTCTGAAAGAATGACCAAAGCAGTTCCCAGCAAGACCATAGTTCCCCAGCATGCAAAAATCGTTTTAAAGTAATTTTGGTGAAAAGAATGTCTTTTTGTTTGTGCAATTTCTTTCAAACTCCATGCATCAATAAGGTGGTCTAAAGTATATACCCCCCAAACCGCCAAAGCCAACAAGAGATATTCAAGCGCTCTTGGATGGACACCAAGGACAGTGGAAAAAAACACCATCCCTGCGACCGCTCCGAAGACCACATCCAAAGAGAGCAAATTGAGTTTTTGGTGGATTTTTTGAAGACCTTTCATATTAAAAAATAAAGATAGCAGCTTCATTAAAATTATCCAGTTTTAAAAGGTTAACACAGGACAAATTTCTAAATTGGCCATGTAGAAAATCAATCAAGTGTAGAGGTTAAACCCAAAATATGCATTTGGTTTCCTAATGGACATTAAAACGCCAAGAAAATCAAACTATCTGGTGCATAAGACAATTAACCGATTTGATGCGGTCAATAATTGTAACCAAAGACTAATTTTAAAGCCATTTTAGGCTGGAATAAAATTGGTTATGCTTAGAACAGGTAAAGTTGACATCCTCCCATTCAGCACTCATTAATTAATATTTTACTTTCAAACCTCAATAAACCATTCATCTACTGCTATGAAAAAATCATTTTTGGGATTATTCATGATCCTCATCAGTGCGGGTTTTTCCTTTTCCCAATCACAAATCAAAGTTGCGTGTATCGGCAACAGCATCACGCAAGGCCCGGGAAGGGACAATCCAGAAAGTTACCCGCTACAGATGCAAACCATTTTAGGGGACAAATATGATGTCAGAAATTTTGGGGTAAGTGGTCGGACGCTATTGAAAAATGGAGACTTCCCCTATTGGAATGAACCCCAATATCAGGAAGTTTTGGCTTATACACCGGATATCGTGGTTATAAAATTGGGGACAAATGATTCTAAACCCCAAAATTGGAAATACGCAAAGGAGTTCAAACAAGACTATTTGGATTTGATCAGTTCAGTAAAAGCATCCATGCCTGAAGACGGAAAGATTTATATCTGCCTTCCGGTTCCTGTTTTCCAAACCAATTATGGCATCACTGAGAATATCATCAGGGAAGAAATGTTGCCAATTTTGCTGGACATTTCTAAGGAAACAGGTATAGAAATCATCGATCTTCATTCTCCATTTGAAGGAAAATCAGATTTGCTTGCCGATGGTGTGCATCCCAATACGGAAGGACTCGGCATCATGGCAAAGGTAGTTGCCGAAAAAATCAAAAAATGATCTTTGTTTAACCCGTTTTATGCATTATGAACTCCATTTAAAATTTTAATTTACTGATAATCAATTAGGTGTTGGCTAATTTTGACTTCACCCTATTCCTATTGGTTTCAGGAATTATTCTCGCAATAGTCTGATTTTCTTTCAGTTTCAATCCCATTTGGAAACCTATTGCATATTTCGGGTTGAATGTCATTTTAAAGAACACAAAAAAAACCAAAGCTTGAAAGAGCTTTGGTTTTTTTTGTGTTCTTATGGGATTCAAAAATTATTTCCCACCAAGAGCGTTTGCCCCGGAGACAATTTCCAAGATTTCATTGGTAATGGCAGCCTGTCTGGTTCTGTTGTACATCAACCTTAGGTCTTTCAATAGATCACCTGCGTTCTCGGTTGCTTTGTCCATAGCGGTCATACGCGCACCATGTTCGGAAGCATTGCTTTCAAGAATCGCTTTGTAGAATTGAATCTTTAAGGAAGTTGGAACCAAATCCTCGATGATAAATTCTCTTGAAGGTTCAAGGATATAATCCACATCTGCACCTTTTATTACTCCCTCTTCGGCTATTTTTTCCATCGGAAGGAATTTTTCAACGATTACGTTTTGCGTCGCCACATTCTTAAATTCGTTGTAAACCAAAACGATCTGATCATAGTCACCGTTGACAAATCCCTCCATCACAAAATCAGCAACCCTTCTCACATTTTCAAAAGTCACTTCTGAAAAGACCTGATAAAACTCACCGATAAACTTGTTGTCTTTCTTTTTGAAAAACTCAAAAGCTTTTTTTCCCAGGGGAAGTATTGTGACGTTTTTATCTGCAAAACGTTGGACGATAGCCAAATTAGCCGCCTTGAGAATGTTGGAATTGAACGCTCCACAAAGACCTTTATCGGAAGTAATCGGTACGATCAAGACATTTTTTACTTCTCTTTTTTCTGCAAAAACAATATCCTCATCGCCTTCGCTGGCAGAAGAAACATTATTCAAAATGGCAGTCAATTTCTGGGAATAAGGACGCATTTGGATGATTTTATCCTGCGCTCTTCTCAATTTAGAAGCAGAAACCATTTTCATGGCCTTGGTGATTTGCTGCGTCGAAACTACAGAATTAATCCTTTCTTTTACTTCCTTTAAGTTAGCCATAGCTTATTGATGTACTGACGAGGTCAATAGATATAAATTCTTATTGACGCACCCGTCTGGATGCGTCAATAAGAATTGAAGATGTTTATTTAGCGTATTTTGGAGTCAATTCTTTTGCTGCAGTTGCAAGCAATTTACCAGCAGTATCAACGTCCCCTTTCTTGATCGCAACCAATGCTTCAGGATAAGCCGCTGACAAAAGGTTGTAGAATTCCTTCTCAAACTCCCTTGATCTGTCAACAGGAACTCCATCCATAAGTCCTTTTGTGGAGGCATAGATAATGGCCACTTGGTATTCAACAGCTACTGGAGAATACTGGGCTTGCTTCAGGATTTCCTGATTTCTTCTACCTCTTTCAATCGTCCTTTTGGTAGTTGCATCCAAATCAGAACCGAATTTAGAGAAAGCTTCCAATTCACGGAACTGTGCTTGATCCAACTTCAATGTACCTGCCACTTTTTTCATGGACTTGATTTGAGCATTACCACCCACTCTGGATACCGAGATACCCACGTTGATCGCAGGACGGATACCGGAGTTGAAAAGATTGGTTTCCAAGAAAATCTGACCATCCGTGATGGAAATCACGTTGGTTGGAATATAGGCAGAAACGTCACCAGCTTGTGTTTCGATAATCGGAAGTGCAGTCAAAGACCCTCCTCCTTTTACCAAATGCTTGATGGAATCTGGAAGATCATTCATCTGGCGGGCGATTACGTCCGAACCGTTGATTTTAGCGGCTCTTTCCAACAACCTTGAGTGAAGATAAAACACGTCACCAGGATATGCTTCTCTTCCCGGAGGTCTTCTCAATAGCAAAGAGACTTCTCTGTAAGCTACAGCTTGCTTGGAAAGATCATCATAAACCACCAATGCCGGACGACCGGTATCTCTGAAAAACTCTCCAATGGCCGCTCCTGTGAAAGGTGCAAAAAACTGCATTGGTGCTGGATCAGCAGCTGAAGCAGCAACGACCACTGTATAAGGAAGGGCTCCGGCTTTTTCCAAAACTGCAACCACACCGGCTACCGTAGAGGCTTTTTGTCCGATGGCCACATAGATACAATAAACTGGCTCACCCTTTTCGTAAAATTCTTTTTGGTTAATAATCGCATCCACGGCAACGGCAGTTTTACCTGTCTGACGATCACCAATGATCAGTTCCCTTTGGCCTCTGCCAATTGGGATCATCGCATCGATGGATTTGATTCCTGTCTGCATCGGCTCATTCACCGGCTGCCGATAGATAACACCTGGGGCTTTGCGCTCAAGGGGCATTTCATAAAGCTCTCCCAACAATGGACCTTTCCCATCAATTGGATTGCCTAGGGTATCGACAACACGACCGAGCATGCCTTCTCCAACATTGAGGGAAGCAATTTTCTTGGTACGTTTTACGACATCTCCTTCTTTCACTCCTTTGGAATCACCGAAAAGTACGGCTCCAACGTTATCTTCTTCAAGGTTAAGCACCATTGCTTTCAGACCGTTCTCAAACTCGAGCAACTCACCCGCCTGAGCTTTAGAAAGTCCATAAATACGGGCTACTCCATCACCTACTTGAAGGACAGTTCCCACTTCTTCAAGTTCAGCTTGCGTTTTAGCTCCAGAGAGTTGTTCTCTCAGAATTGCTGAAACTTCGTCAGGTCTTACATTTGCCATGCTTATATCTTTATACTGTTATTGCTAATTTTTAAAACTTCTTTTCATAAAGGTTTTGGGAAAATTCAAGTCGCAGCGCTTTCAATTTGCTGTTCAAGGATTCGTCCAATTGCCTGTCATTTACTTTCAAGATAAACCCACCGATAATCTCAGGGTTTATTTTTTCTATCAACTCCACTTTTTCAAGACCCGAAATCTCTTTCACTATCTCGATAAATTCCTTTTTCAGCTTCTCATCGATGGGAAAGGTGGTCGTCACTGTTGCCAATTGGATCCCTTTGCTTTCGTTGTATTGATTGTGGAATTCTTTAGCAATCTCCATCAATACATTGTCTCTGTTCTTTTTGGAAACAATCTCAAAAAAAGGCAAAGTCAATTCCGATGAACCTTCGGGAAAGAGGGCTTTTAGAATTTTAAGCTTTTTATCTGAGCTGACAATGGGACTATTCAGCATCACCCCCAATTCAGGAGTTGCTTTGTCCAAGGTCAACAGTAATTGCATGTCTTGGTGTACTTCTTCAAGGATACCCTTTTCAATGGCAAGTTCCAAAATGGATTTGGCGTATCGGGAAGCTACTCTAATAGATGACATGGGCGGATTTAATTTAACTTAAGATCTCTAACAAATCCCTCTACCAACTCTTTTTGAGCTGAATCGGAAGCCAAATTCTTTCTCATCAGCTTTTCAGCTACTTCCAAAGTCAAAATGGCAATTTGGTTTTTCACTTCTGTCAAAGCCGCTTTTTTCTCGTTTTCAATGACAGCTTTGGCATTTTCAATCAATTTGGCACCTTCTGATAAGGAAACCTCTTTTGCTGCCTCAATGATTTTGTCCGATGCAGCATGTGCGGTTTTCAAGACTTCGTCTCTTTCCATTCTGGCTTCCATCAAAAGCTTTTCGCTTTTTTCATGGATGTTTGCCATTTCATTTCTAGCCAACTCTGCTGCGTGAAGTGCTGCTTCAATGCTGCTTTCCCTTTCGTCCAATGCCGACAAAATCGGTTTCCAAGCAAATTTCGCCAAGATAAAAAGCAAAATCGAGAAGCCGATTATTTGCCAAATCATCAATCCTGATGAAGGTATTATAAGATCCATAAAGAATTATATTTTAGTTATTATCTCTGTTTTGTTCAATAAAAAGAAAAGATAGGGCTGACTTAATGCCAACCCTATACATTTTTTCTTAGAAAGTGTAACCTTCTTTCAAAGCAATAAGTAGACAAACTACCACTGCGAAAAGAGACACAACTTCGATAAGTGCCGCGATGATCAACATGGCAGTTTGGATTTTTCCAGCTGCTTCAGGTTGACGAGCGATACCGTCCATGGCTTGACCACCGATTCTACCAATACCAAGACCTGCGCCTATCGCGACAATTCCGGCACCGATTCCAGCACCCATAAGTGCAAGACCGGCTGATAACAAGATTGAAGTTAACATACGTGTGTATTATTTATATAAATTGAACAAAGAAATTACGCATTCATTAATGGTGATCGTGTTCCGCTACTGCCTGACCGATGTACATGGCAGAGAAGAGTGTAAAGACGTAGGCTTGAATCGTGGCAACCAAAATCTCAATCATATTGATAAAGACCACCATGATGGTACTGGCAAAGCCCACTGCCATGGATTCAAACACAAAGATCAATCCGATAAAACTCAGGATCACAATGTGCCCTGCGGTAATGGCGACAAAAAGTCGAACCATCAATGCGAAAGGTTTGGTAAATAAGCCGATGATCTCCACAGGGACAATGACCAATAAGAGTGGAAGCGGGACTCCTGGAGTCGCTACCACGTGTTTCCAATAGTCTTTGTTTCCGTTTAGATTGGTTACGAAAAACGTAAATATCGCCAAGGTTGCTGTTACTGCGATGTTACCGGTCATGTTGGCTGCGCCTGGGATCAAACCCATTAAGTTGCCAAACCAGATAAAGAAAAATATGGTCAGTAAATAAGGCGTGAATTTTTTGTATTTGGGACCGATGTTAGACAAGGCGATTTCATCTCTTACAAAAACCACCAAAGGCTCTATAAATGAAGCCACGCCTTTCGGTGCAGTATTCGGATGCTTCTTGTAATGACTCGCCGCAGAGAGTGTCAATGAAATAACGACGATCAACACAATGAACAACATGGCGACATTTTTTGTGATGGAAAGCTCAAGAAAGGATCTGTCCTCAACTTCAGCTTTCAAATGGTCATGTTCATCAATATAGAATCCGTTTTTTCCATATTCCCTTCCAAATGCATGGGTCCCAGGATTCTGAAAATCTGAAGAGCTGAACACTTCCAAACCAGAGTCCTTTGAATAAACAATCACGGGAAGGGGAAGGGTAATGTGCGTATGCCCAAAAGTGGCAAAATGCCATTCATGGGAATCCTTCACGTGATGCATGATAAAACCAGTCTTATCCTCCTCATCTGAAGCAGCAACAGCCACATTCGCAAGCGGTAATAAAAGTGCTGTCAATAAAGCAGTTAGCCAAAGAAATTTACGAATCATTAAATGAATTTTTAAAACCTATTTCGAATGAGGGCGCAAATTAGCCATTAAGCTGTATATATCAAACAATAAGAATAAGAAATAAATAGCAAAGAAATTGGCCACAAACAGAATTTTATTCTCGACACCCAGTACAAGGAGTATTGCAACGAAGCCTGCACTGGCAATAAATCGAATAACTGTTGCTCCTAAAAGGATATTTGAAGAATTTTCTTTGCTCAACTTCATGAGGTATTGGACAAATAGTCCTGAAGCCCACACCAACAAAGCAAAAAAAGAAAGCACTTTCCATACACTTTCATGGATTAACTCGGGCATAATAAAATTTTGCAGCGAATAAACAATTCCTGCAATGACCAAGGAAAAGGAAAGGACTTTTAAGGTAAATATCAAGATTGGCTTCATGACCGTGTGAATCAGGTCGCAAATCTAGGGCTTTTTATTTTTCTGTTGCTCCTTTTCATCATTTTTAAGCGAAATGAAAAGTTGATAAAACGAAACAGCAATGGATAAAAAACAAAATGTCAATAGCCACACCGGGAAATTCATCTGACTTTTTTGTTGGATTTCCCAACCCAACCAAGTTCCCAATCCGATGACGGCGATCATTTGGAAAGACAATCCGATGTATTTGAGGTAGCTTGGGGAGTTATCCCGTGGCACTTTGTTTTCCTCTTTGCTCATTTTTGTCTTCAGATTTGGATACCACCATCGCATTTGTGTTCATCTGGCATTTCCCATTGAAGACCGCTCCGTTTTCCACCACAAGTTTTTGGGTCGTAATGTTCCCCGAAATAATTGCGCTTCTTCTAAGAAATAATATTTCGGTACATGTCACCTCACCCTCGACTTTTCCGGAAATCTCTGCCTCTACAGAGGTGATATTTCCCTTGATCACGGAGACTTCCCCGATGACCACTCTCCCTTTGGAATAAATAGTTCCATCTACAGAACCTTCTATTCGGATATTCCCCAAAGCCTGGATATCACCTGTGATCCTGGTTTCTTTGGAAATCACATTGCTAGTGTCAGTTTGCTCGACTGCAATAGTTCTTTTTTCCTCGATTTTCTCGCTTTTGTTGAACATAGTCTAATCAAATGTTATGAAATGCTGTGGATTCAATGGTTTACCTTTATACCATAATTCAAAATGAAGATGGTGCCCTGATGAAAGTTCGCCGGTGTCACCGACAATGGAAATAATCTCGCCACTTCTTACCAAGTCACCCATCCTCTTCAAAATTACCGAATTATGCTTATATATGGAAATCAATTCATTGGAATGCTGGATACCAATGATAAACCCGGTTTCCAATGTCCATACTGCCAATATTACCGTTCCATCACCGATTGCTTTGACGGGCTCATCTTCCTTGGTCACCACATCTATCCCAAAGTGCCCCTTTTCTGGTTGGAAGACCGCGGTGACCACGCCTTTGATGGGTGAAAAAAAGTAAGTATCTGTGAAAGGCGCCGAAGCCATTGTTTTCGGATTGGAAAAATCCAAAGGAGCCGATTTAAATTCCTCGATTATGGCTTTTGTTGCCTGGCTTTCTTGGTAATTTCCCTCCTGGACATTTCCCCGATTTGTCAATCCCTCTCGGCGGGAGATTTCCTGTTGCTCCTCGCTGATGTTTTCTCCGGAAATAATCCCCTGTATATTTTTCAAATATGCATCCCTTTGGTTGACTTCCACCGTCAGTGAGTCTATGGCCTCGGACAAAGCAAGAATTTTGGTGATGTTTTCGGATTCCACAAACTCAGGGTCGTACCAAGACCTTAAAAAAGTCCTGGACATCAACAGCGAAAAACCAAAGGCACACAAAAAGAACAAAACCAAAATCAGCGCAACACGGATCTTGGTGATGCTAAAGGAAGTGATCACAGAAAAATCATCTTCCTTTCTGATTACGAAAAGAAATTTGGTTTTTATCCAATCTTTTAATTTTCGCTGGATCTTCAAGCCATGGTGGGTTTATGTTTTGATGTCTTCAAAAATATAATATTAACCAAAAGCGTTTAATTAATTGAATCAAATGGAGTATTTTGGTCATTATTATAACGTATCCCTTCGCATGCACGCAAAATCAAGTCTGGTTATTTTATGTTTTGCCCTGCTTTTATCAGCATGCTCATCGGAGAAAAACACCTTCCCCAATAGATTGTACCACAATACGACCGCAAAATACAATGCCTTTTTTCTTGCAAAGGAAAAGATCATTGAATTGGAAAACTTATTTCAAAGCCAGCACCAAGAAGATTACAGCCAGATTTTACCGATTTTCTACCCGGTTGATAGCGCAACTATCGAACAAAACGAAGCTCTCTTAAAAGAAGCCCGAGAACTTGCTTCAAAGGCCATCGATTGGCACAGGATAAGCAAATGGGTCGACGACAGTTATTTTTTGATCGGATTGATCGACTACTACCAAGCAAATTTTGATGATGCCATCAACACATTCAAATACATTAACGTCAACAGCAAGGACAAGGATTTGCGT
Source organism: Rhodonellum sp. (assembly GCF_030656585.1). Classification (NCBI taxonomy): domain Bacteria; kingdom Pseudomonadati; phylum Bacteroidota; class Cytophagia; order Cytophagales; family Cytophagaceae; genus Rhodonellum; species Rhodonellum sp. Next base: position 24,629 of record NZ_JAUSPP010000059.1, on the reverse strand, counting down.
CACAGAAGCCTTATCCAGTTGCTTCGGATCTTTACCGACCTCAAAAAGAACGAAGATGCAGCATTTGTGATTGATTATCTTTCCAAGGAATCCAAAATCAATCCCGAAAACAAATTCCTCCTGTTCAAAACATTGGCCTATTATTATGATACTCGTGGGGAAATCAACGGAAAAATCGGAGCATTGGATAAATCCCTTGAATATGTAAAAGACAAAAAAGACAAATCAAGAATCAATTTTATCCTAGCGCAACTCTATCAACGGGAAGATTTGGATGCCTTGGCCTTCAGTTTTTATGGTGAAGCGGAAAAAGGAAACCCACCCTATGAGCGAAGCTTTTTCGCAAAACTTTATGCTCAACAAGTCGCGGAATTAAATAAAAGCAAGGATTTGCAACGCGTCCGCAACTATTACGGCAGCCTATATGACGACAGTAAAAACAGGGATTTAAGGGATGTAATCCTGTATGAAAGGGCCCTTTTTGAATTGAAACAAAATGGAGAAGAGGAAGCCGAGCGCTTACTGACCCTTGCGGCAAAGGAGGAAGGAAAGAATCAAATCCAAAAAGGTTATATCTACGAAAAATTAGCCGATATCCGTTTTGACCTTAAAAAAGATTACAGAGCGGCCAAATACTATCTAGACAGTGCCTTGGTTTATTTCAAGCCAAGCGATCCTTCCCACTCCCCCATCACGAAAAGGAAGGAAGTGCTGGACGACTATGTCATCCATTTTGAGACCATTATCAGGAATGATAGCCTTATCGCCTTAAGCCTCCTGACTCCAGAGGAACAGGAATTGATAGCTGATGCATTCATCAAAGGGGAGGAAGAAAGACTGCTTAGGGAAGCTGCAAAGAAAGAGGAACCAAAGAGCTCCGGAATCTTTGAGAATCTTTTGGCTTTTAGCGGCAGAGGATCAGGTGAAAACTTCTATTTCGACAATGCAGTGGCCCTTCAGCAAGGATCCATTGATTTTTTCAGAAACTGGGGAAACAGGACACTGCAGGACAATTGGAGGAGAAGTGGTCAGGGATTTCAAAGTGCCATTTCAGAACCTGAGCAAAATATTGAAATCAAGCCGAGTCCCTCAGACAGTATTCAAGTTGAGGACGAAAAACCTTTGCTTGGGCAACTTCCGGACAAGGAAAGTCTCATGGCCCAGATCCCAAAAACCGAAGAGTCTCTTAGGGGCCTCAGGGAAGCGCTTGACATCTCCTATTTTGAACTGGGTAAGCTTTTGTTTTTGGACCTGAAAGAACCAGATCCCGGCATTGGATATTTGGAAAACCATATAGAAAAATATCCAAATTCTGTCAAAAAGCCCGAATCCTATTACCTGCTCTATCTTGCACAAACCGAGATCAATGGAAATGCCAGACGCTATGTGGAAAAGCTCAACAAGGAGTTTCCGGAATCTCCATTTACCTTTTCTGTCAATAATCCCGAAGGGGCAACTGGCAATCTGGCATACTTGGAGTCGTCCAAAAAATATGAAGAGGCCTATTCCAAGTATTATTCGAGGCAATATCAGGAGGCAAGATCCATCATCCGTTCAACTCTGGAAGCTTATCCACTTACCCGAAATACCGAGAAATTCATGCTTTTGGATATTATGGTGTCAGGGAAAATCGATGATCGGGAAAGATACCAATCCAGATTGGAGAATTACATTCAGAATACCGAAGATCCTGGACTGTTAAATATGGCAAGAAATATGCTGATAGCTTTGACAGGCGAGAAACCAAAAACAGAACAAAAAAATGAAGGATTAGAGGCTGTTGCACGTACTTCAGAGGAAGGAGATGACCAAAAATCAGAATCGGATTCCGAAGAAGCAGAAGAAGTGACTCCTTACAAAGAAAATCCTAACCAAACACATATATTTGTCATCGTCTTAGAACCAAAGCAGGCAGCGGAAGCGAAGGGCTTGCTGGCGGATTTGGAAAATTTCCACAGTCAAAATTTCTCCAATGCACGGTTGAGGACAGGAAATATGAACCTAAATTCTGAAAATGCGATTTTCATTGTAAGTCCGTTCAACAATGCCGAAAGGGCATTGGCCTATCGCGAAAAGTTCATGCAGGATTTCAACACCAGCTCCTTGAATTCATCGGACAAAGACAACAGTTTCCTGATCTCCATAGAGAATTTCCAGGAATTGAATAAAAGAAAAGACATAAATGAATACAGGAATTTCTATAAAAAAACATACCAGTAAATCTTCAAGTAATAAAATAAAATGACCCAAAAAATTATAAAATATATTTGGATAACTTTCACTGTAGGCCTAGCAGGGTTTATTTTGTTTATCTGGGCAGTAAGTGGAAATTTCTTAGGCTTGTTTGGTGAATTGCCGGATTTCAAAGCCTTGGAAAACCCCCAAAGCGAGCAAGCATCCGAACTCTACTCTGCTGACGGGGTACTTCTCGGAAATTATTTCCGTGAAAACAGAAGCCCGGTCACTTACAATGACCTCTCCCCAAATCTTGTCCATGCACTTATTGCCACTGAAGATGTGCGGTTTGAAAAACACTCCGGCATCGACTTCCAAAGCATGGGCCGTGTACTGTTCAAATCTCTCATTTTGAGACAATCCGCCGGTGGAGGTAGTACCTTAAGTCAGCAAACAGCAAAAAATCTCTTCAAATTGCGAACCCAGGAATCCCAAGGCTTACTGAGTAAAATCCCGGGCTTGAAAATGCTGATTATCAAAACCAAAGAATGGATCGTCGCTACAAGATTAGAGAAGAGTTACACCAAAAATGAGATTCTTACGCTTTATTTAAACACATCCGAATTCGGGAGCAATGCGTACGGAATCAAAACGGCAGCAAAAACCTTCTTCAAAAAAGAAACCAACAATCTTAATATTCAGGAATCTGCGACCTTGGTGGGCCTCTTCAAAGCTCCTTCTTATTACAGTCCTGTTTACAATCCTGAAAACTCCCTGCGAAGAAGAAATACCGTCTTGGGACAAATGGAAAAATATGAATATATCACTGAGGCAGAATACGATTCGATATCCAAACTCCCAGTAGAATTGGATTATAGAGTGGACAACCAAAACCAAGGCTCTGCCACTTACTTCAGAGAAATCATCAAAGCGGATTTGATCAAATGGACCAAAGAAAATTTAAAATCGGACGGTTCAACTTATGACCTTTTTGGTGATGGATTAAAAATATACACCACTATCGATAGCCGCATGCAACGCCATGCTGAGGAATCCGTGGACGAACACATGCGGGAACTTCAGAAGAAGTTTGAAAAGGAAATCGGCAACCGTGATCCTTGGATTGACAATACGGGAAAAGTGATCCCAAATTTCTTGGAAACTGCTGTAAAGCGGACGGAAACCTATCGTTTGTTGGTCAACAGGTATGGACAGAATTCCGATTCTATCCAAATCAAATTGAACGAGAAAAAGAAAATGCGCGTATTTTCCTGGAATAGGTCAGAAATTGACACGCTTATGAGTACCATGGATTCATTGCGTCATTATAAAAAGCATCTGCAGGCCGGTTTTGTATCCATGGATCCAGAAAATGGGCATATCAAGGCCTGGGTAGGTGGTATCAATCACAAACATTTCAAGTATGACCATGTGAAACAGGGAAAAAGACAGCCAGGTTCTACATTCAAGCCTTTTGTCTATGCTGCTGCCATCGAAAATGGTTACAGTCCTTGTTATACCGTCATGGACCAGCCTGTTCAGGTCAACATTCCTGGACAACCTGCATGGAGTCCAAAAAATGCCGATGGAAAATTTTCCTACACCAACATGACGATAAGAAGAGCAATGGCCCAGTCCGTGAACTCTGTTACCGCCTATATGATGAAGAAATTAAGTCCAAAAGTAGTGGTGGAGACAGCACACAGGCTTGGTATCACCAGTGATTTGGAGGAAGTTCCTGCATTGGCTTTGGGCACAAGCGACGTGACCATATTCGAAATGGTCGGGGCATTTGGCACCTTTGTTAACAAGGGTGAGCATATCGTACCTTTTTATATCGATAGGATTGAGGATAAAAATGGCAATGTCTTACAGCAATTTACGCCAAGGAAAAAACCGGCGATGAGCGAAGAGCATGCCTACTTAATGTTGTACATGTTAAGAGGTGGATTTGAGGAAACAAGAGGGACAAGTCAAGGAGTTTCCAGAGATATCAGAGACAATGGAAATGAATTGGGCGGAAAGACAGGAACCACACAAAATGCCTCCGATGGTTGGTACATGGGTGTCAGCAAAGACTTGGTAAGTGGTGTTTGGGTTGGAGGAGATGACAGAGCCATTCACTTCAGGAGTTGGATTAGTGGGCAAGGTGGCCAAACGGCAAGACCCATTTGGGTGAAATATATGGCGAAGGTTTATGCTGATCCAGCATTGAACATTACCAAAGGCCCATTCCCTCGACCGGAAAGACCATTGAGCATAGAAATCAATTGTGATCAATATGAAATGGAAAGCAATCAATTCAGTGATTTCGATTTTGATCCGAAAAAAAATGATTTCTAAAATTCTTTTTTGACAAGCAAAAAAAGCAGCCTCTTCCGAGGCTGCTTTTTTTATATTTACAGCATCATGGAAGCCTCCTTTTACACACCGGACCAAAGCAATCTATTACCCGACCAGCCTGGGGTATACAAATATTATAACAGTGAGAATGAACTGATCTATGTTGGCAAAGCAAAGAGTTTAAAAAAACGGGTAGCAAGCTATTTTACCAAAACAATTGGGTTGAATTACAAGACCAAAAAGATGGTCAAGGAAATCAGAAGGATTGAGATCACGATCGTTGATTCAGAATTTGATGCCCTCTTGCTGGAAAACAACCTGATCAAAAAAACCCAGCCCAGATACAATATTTTATTAAAAGACGATAAAACTTATCCTTACCTCCTGCTTACCAAAGAGCCTTTCCCAAGGATTTACCCAACCAGAAAGATGATTCAGGGAAAGGGAATCTATTATGGTCCTTTCGCCAGTATAAGAGGAATGAACAATGTCCTGGAGTTGATCAGGAGCTTATTTACCATTCGGACATGCAAACTTGATTTGAACCCCTACAAAATTGGCGAGCAGAAGTACAAGGTGTGTTTGGAATACCACTTGGGAAATTGTCTTGGACCCTGTGAAGGCCTACAAGGAGAGCCTGACTACCTCAACGAAATCGAGCAAGCGAAAAACATTCTTAAAGGAAACCTTGGCATCCCAAAGGCCTTTTTCAAACATCAGATGTTGAAATATGCTGAAATGATGGCTTTTGAAAAGGCGCAATTTTTTAAAGACAAAATGGAGTTGCTGGAAAAATATCAGGCAAAATCATTGGTCACCAGCCCCTCAATCCTCGATCTGGATGTCTTTGCGATAGAAACGGATGAAAAAAGCGCATATGTGAATTTTCTTAAGATCAAAAGAGGGGCAATCATCCTTACCAAAACAGTTGAACTCAAGAAAAAGCTGGATGAAACAGACACCGAACTTCTTTTGACTGCCATAGTAAGATTAAGGGATCAATTCCAGAGTGATGCCCAAGAGATTTTGGTCAACATTGATTTTGAGGAGGAATTTGAGGGATTGAACATCACTGTACCGAAAATCGGAGACAAGAAAAAACTTGTGGAGCTCTCCCTGAAAAACGCCAAATTTTACAAAAAAGAAAAAGCACTCGCTTCTGGAGAAGTCCAAGACAAAAAATTCAGGGTACTAAAACAGTTGCAATCCGACCTTTCTTTAAAGGAGCTCCCAGATCACATCGAGTGTTTTGACAATTCCAACATCCATGGGACCAATCCAGTGGCAAGTATGGTTTGCTTTTTAAATGGAAAGCCTGCAGTGAAGGAGTACCGGCATTACCACATCAAGACAGTCGAGGGTCCGGATGATTTTGCGAGCATGACTGAGGTGGTTGGGAGAAGATATAAGCGGCTTTTGGATGAAGCGAAACCACTACCAAAGTTGATCGTCATAGATGGTGGCAAGGGGCAATTGTCTTCCTCAGTGGAAGCACTGAAGCAATTGGGGATTTATGGTAAAATTCCAATTATCGGAATTGCCAAAAGATTGGAAGAGATCTATTTTCCAGAAGACCAATATCCGTTGCATATCGACAAGAAATCGGAATCCCTCCGACTTTTGCAAAGAATCAGGGACGAAGCCCATCGGTTCGCCATTACTTTCCACCGGGATTTGAGAAGCAAACAGGCATTGGGATCATCACTCACGGAAATTGAGGGGATCGGGCCGGAAACAGCGGAAAAATTGTTAAAGCAATTCAAATCTGTGAAAAAAATTAAAGAGGCCAGTGTGGAATCCCTCGAGGCGGTAATTGGAAAAAGTAAGGCGGAAAAGCTTATTCAATCCTTCAAGGACATAAAAAAAGCGGGTGATTAAACCCGCTTTTTTTATTACCATTCCCAAAGCCCACTTTCGAACTCCAAGAGACTGTATTCATATTCAAGTGCATCGAGAAAAGCCTGCAGTTGGGGATTTGGATTGTCTGCCCTTACCATATCCGCAACCAATGCATCATCTGAATTGGTGTATTTTCGAATCACCGATCTGAACAATCTCAAATCAAAGGCCTGATCATAGGTCAAATTTTTAGCCGTGTTTTGAAAATTCAACCACTTTGCCTCTGGATGATCTTTGAAATGATTGTAAAAATCCTTGTACCGAATATAAGCGATAGTCTTCTGACCTGCATTGGAATTTGTAGGGGAAGGCATTACCAACTCTAGGTATTTGATATCAAACCTAACCTGAGAGTGATGTTTGTCGAAGATAAAATCCTCTCTAAAATCCAAATAATAAAGATTTTTTGAGAAAATACTATCCCCATTTGCTGCCAACCAGTAATTTTCCTGGAAATCAGCGATGGACAAAGGCTGCTTAAAATCCTCGTCTCCAAATACCTCTAGGGCATTGTCATCCACAATGGCTTTGTAGATTTGGCTGATGATCCCGTTGTTTTTGGTATCCCCAGATCCATAAAGAGGAAGATTGTACTTTTCCCTAAGGTCTATCCTTCTCCAAACGGCAACTTGATACATTTTGTCATCCTCCCTGATCGGTCTGGCAGAAAATACGGTATCCACTTTGAATTGACGATCTCCAAAGACAGTGGGACTCACACTTGTGGCACCCTGCCCCATTACATCAGTCCCGAGCATTGTACCCAGGAGAGATAGCATTCCAATTAGTTTAACATGTAGTTTCATATGCCTTTTCATTTAAAGAGGATGTCCAAAACACATCTCTTGATCAATTATTTTATTGCAATCCTAATAATTTCAGATTGGTTGCTCTTGATTTTGTTTCCACGGAAATTCGTACGTGTCACTTCAGTAACTCTTACAATCAGATTATCTCCGCTTTTGGCTGCGGCCAAAAGATTCCTGATCCCAACATTCTTACCCGTGATGGTAACTTTATCTCTAGGAACTTCATTTCTAAGGAGAATTACCTCTCCTCCTGTAACTTCAAAATTAGAGTCCCTTGCCATTGTCCTTCCAAAATTCGCTTCGGCAATTGCCTCAATGATCAATGATGAAGGACCTGGAGCTGGATAAGCGGTACTCAAATCTATCGGGCCCCTTGCGTCATAAGGACGAATACTAGGCGCAGGAACAGGTTTGATATCATAACTCACATCACCGATTTTATTTCCACCACTGCTTACTCCAATGACCGTTTTCCCAGAATTCCCTGGAATTACAGTTACTTGGCCTGGCTTGCTTCCTTTGATGATGCTACCATTGTTAATGCTAAAATCAGGTGCATAACTGTTTCCCAATGCAGGAACATCAATGGAAAGATCGTTTGCACAGTCAGCGTAAAGCTGATTGACTACTTCAGAAGTAACCTTGATAATCGGTTGGGCCACGTAGTATTCGTATTCCACGGGCAAAACTTTGTCTTCACCACCGACATTCGTTACGATTTCACCTTTTAGGACTCTTTTTGCAAGACCTCTATCATCGTATTGACCTGCTGGAGCTACAGTGAATTCAATTTTACCAAATCCGTTTTCAACTGGGATTGCTTTACCATCCAATCTCATGATAGGGGCGGCTGTAGAAGAACTTGAAGCGATGTACATATCTCCCTCAAATTTTGTACCTGCTGCGACAACGTTTGACAATGCTGCAACTCTCGCTTCCACAATATCCGCTTTGAAATAAAACGAACCGATGGATTTTGTTATTTCAGATAAGGACTCACTTTCTATGTTCAATACCTCATTTTGAAATTGAGAGATCAAAGCCATTACCGCTCCAACAGGGGATTTCACAAAATTCAGGTTGACAAAGTTTTTACCTCTGACATCCGGATCGTTTTTGAACAAATCAATATCCTTTGCATCTTTTGCGATAGGCTCAAATGTAAGGTCAATCCCAATCTTTGCCAATACCTCAGAAATTTGAGCAGGGTAAGCATTCAGCTTCTCTTGCATCTCAAATCCTTTCTTATTGTTATTGAAAATATTACCAGGTACATCCACATTTTTCAATGCGGAGTTATTATAGGTTCCTTGGTCGTTTTTTGCATTGGATACCGTTATCAATTCTTGCTTGAGATCCTCCAAATACGAAAACACTTCCGAAGTGATTACCCTAACTTCCTTTGCTGCACCTACTTTTGGTACATCTTTGGCATTGTTTCCCTGCGATTCTACTGTACTTTCAATAGAAGTTACTGTAAACTCATTTTTTTGAATATAATTCCTTGATGTTCTTTCCAAACCATCGTTCAACAAGACAAACTTCTGAAGGATTTGATTGCTTACCTGAAGTGCCAACAATGCTGTCAGCACCAAGTACATCATTCCAATCATCCGTTGCCTCGGTGTCTCTTTAGTACCAGCCATAGCTCTTTTCTAAAATCTTAATTAATAATTAATAAAAGGACTATGATTTCATGGCTGATAACATGCCACCATATATTTTATTCAAAGAACTCACGTTGTGATTCAATTTTGCCAATTCATTTTTGAAAGCCTCGGTTTCTTTACCGGCTTCGCTCAAACCTTCCATTGCGGAAGTAACATTGGAATAGAATTTATTGAGGGCTTTTACATGACTATTGGCATCCTGAAGTTCCATTTCATAGACTACATTCAGGGCCGATAGGTTCTTAGTCACAGTCAACACTTGGGAATGATACGCTTTGGCATCACTAGAAGCAGCAGAAAGTTCAGTCAAAACAGCAGCTGTTTTGCCATAGGACTGATTCATTTCCACCAATGATTTTGAAGCGTTTTTCACATTCGATGCATATTCGTTTGTAGCAACTGCAGCATCTGCCAAATTCCCCATCTTTTGGGCAGAAGAGGCAAGATTTTGCATTCCTTTACCCAAACTATCAATCAATTCCGGGCCGATTTTAGCATTGGAAAGCATTTCGTCGAATTTTTGTGAAACACTTTCACCGCCACCGCTTTTCACTGATTTCCTAACAGCAGGTTCTTCACCGGCCAATTCAGGATATACTTTAGTCCAATCAATCTCATCACTTTTGGGTTCAAATGCAGAAAGGAAAAATATGACTGCTTCGGTAGATAGACCAACCCCAATCATTAAACTGGCAAATGGCCAATCCAAGATTTTGAACATGGCTCCCAAAATAACAACAGATGCACCAATACCATAAATTTTAGGCATGATACTAAAATAGAATTTGTGCTTGAATGAATTTTTATTGTTTTCCATTGGTGATAAAGGTGATTTGTTGTTGGTAGGTTTTAAATTTTAAAATTATCTTTTTCTTCTTCTATTATTACTTACATCCATTGAACCAGATCTTCCGATAAAGGTCATTGCGGTTCTAAAGCCAATATGGGCAGCTTTTACATCTTGGTATTCATATGTCCTTGTACTTGTTTCCAAATAATGGGCCACATCTTTCCAAGATCCACCTCTAACAACTTTTCTTGGCTCGTTGGGATCATGGTTTATTGGATCCAAATCCCAAGTAAGTGCACTACTTACTGGATTGTAGGCATCAAGTACCCACTCCGCAACATTTCCAGACATATTGTAAAGGCCAAATCCATTTGGTGCAAAGACGTCGATGGGGGCGGTGTAGGCAAATCCATCATCGATGTAATTCCCTCTCCCTGGTTTAAAGTTAGCCATTAGGCAACCTCTTTTGTTTTTGATATAAGGACCTCCCCATGGATACTTGGCAATGTCTTTTCCACCTTTTGCCGCATATTCCCATTCCGCTTCTGTAGGAAGCCTGAATCTCGGCAAATCAAAATCAGATTTATCGTTGGCGTTCATGTGATACGTTCTCCACTCCGCATATTTCTGTGCTTGCTCCCAGCTGATTCCTACAACTGGATAATTGTCAAAAGCTGGATGGTCAAAATAGAATTCCATCAATGGATCTCCGTAGTGATAGGAAAAACTAGTAGACCAAACAGAAGTGTCTGGCATAACCTCATCCAAATTGAATTGTGGTGGATCTTTTAAAGTAGTCGGTGTGCTGTAAGAATACTCCCCCGCTCTAACCGCTTCCAAAAATTGTCGGTATTTGTTGTTGGATACTTCATACTTATCCATGAAAAATTCCGAGATGGTAACCTGTTTGTTAAATGCAGATTGGGTATATCCAATGTCCTCATCTGCTTGCCCCATCCAAAAAGTACCTGCTTTGACTGCAACCATATCGATGGGAAGGTTTTGTTGCCAGTTGGTTCTTTTTGGAACGCCGGTTACTTCACCCCTTCTATTGTCTTTCTCACTCGAAGACCCTTTTTTCCCCAGAAGGCCGCAACCTTGAAGAGTAGCGGCGACTAAAAAACCTGCTATAAGGGGTAAAAACCTAGAGTTCATTTTTGTATACATAAACAACACAAATTAAGTTATATAAATAACTAAGGATAATTCAAATTTAACGAGCCTGAAATTTAATGCAAAATCCGAGAAAAACACAAATTGCATATCAATTTCGGGTATTATTATTTTTTTTTAAAACCTAAACCTTGGCGTTCTCTGAATCACTTTTTGCAATTCCCTTGACACAGAAGGTAAATTATACGTTAACATAAACTCGTGGCTGGTAGGTGATTTGGCATCAAGTCCACCCACAACCAAATCAAAGGCGTATCCTATTTTCAAAGAGTTGTCCTTAAGAATGCTATACCCTATCAATAATGATACCGACTCTTCGCCGCGAAATGCAATTCCCCCACTTATTTTTTGTTTATGCGTTGCTATAACGCTCACATCGTAAGAAAAATTATTGAAAGAAACTGTTTTTAAAAGAAAAACTGGTTCAAATACCCACAAAGCAAAAGTCTTGAACCTATAGCCTGCTAGTAGATAAGTATGGTTTTTCAATTGGTTATCGATTGCTCCATCCCCAAAATCAAATCCTGGTTCATTGAGATGTTTGCTACTTAAGCCCACAAAATAATTCCCTTTGTCCAATACCACTCCTGCTCCAAAATTCAAATTCATCTGGGTTTCACTTCCAGTATCTGGGACAAGTGGGTCAGGATTGACCACATTGAATTCATCAAAATTAATGGTGCTCGAAAAAACCCCTCCACTAACTCCAAAACTAAGTTTTCCTCCTCTGATATTTCTGTGATACGCAAGCGCCAAATTGATTTCCTGGCTGTTGGTCAACCCAATATTATCATTCACAAAAGTCAAGCCGTATCCGATTCCTCTATCTCCCAGGGTTCCCGAAGCAGTTACCAATTGAGTAACTGGTGCTGGACCGTTGGTTCCGGAATAATTCAACCACTGTGTCCGATGCAGAGCCGAAAATCGGTAGCCTGCATCTTTTCCCGCAAATGCCGGATTGTAAAACAGGCCATTGTACATGTACTGTGTAAATTGCGCGTCCTGCTGGGCAATGGATTGCACAGCATACAAAAGACCGGCCGAAAGGATCAGGAAAAATCTAAGATGAGAAAAATTCAGTTTAACCATGTATCAAAAGATTTATCTTTTAAGTCTCTATTTTACACATTTAAACTGAAAATGGCCACAAAAGATTAAAAAGATGCTATAATAAATTATTCGCCTTCTTGATATAAAGCTCTAGGGCGCCAGTCATGCTTGGAGCATTCGGCATGGGGGCTTCAATATCCAAGATTAGACCGAGTTCTTTTACAGCCATGCCAGTAGTCGGTCCAAATGCAGCGATTCTGGTATTGTTTTGCTCAAACTCGGGAAAATTTTGTTTAAGTGACTTGATCCCGGAGGGACTGAAAAACGCCAAAACATCATATTTAATATCCCTCAGGTCTGAAAGGTCCGCCGACACGGTATGATAAATAATCGCCTCCGTGAACTCAATGTTGTTCTTTTCCATGTAATCAGGAATTTCACCCTTTCGGATGTCAGAACAAGGGAAAAGGTATTTCTCTGATTTATGCTTCTTGAAATAATCGAAAAGATCTGAAGCCGTTTTTTGACCTACAAATAATTTTCTCTTCCTGATAACAATGTATTTTTGAAGGTAGTGTGCGGTTTGGTCAGAGATACAGAAATATTTCATTTCCGGTGGCATCTCTATTTTCAGCTCTTTGCAAATCGTGAAAAAATGATCAATTGCATTTCTACTTGTAAAAATAACTGCGGTATGCTTCAGGATATCTATTTTCTGCTTCCTAAAATCCTTGATTGAAACTGGCTCCACCACAATGAATGGTCTGAAATCAATTTTCAATTTATATTTTTCAGCCAACTGGAAATAGGGGGATTTTAAATCCGTTGGCTTTGGTTGTGAAACTAATATACTCCTCACTGGATTGAATCTGTCTTTAATAGATTTAGTCATCTTCTTTCGCTTCTCCTAAATTTTACCTTGTGTAAGAATCAGTACAACCCAAGAATCAATTTTGCAATTATCAAAAAGGGGACTAGTTCTGCGGTGCAAATGTAAGCAAATAAATGGTATTTTTTAAACGAAACTCTTTTCATCATTATGATAAATAACATGAAAATACCGAATACATAAACCCAGAAGAAGCTGGTTAAGCCATATTTGATTGCAAAAGGAATTTTTACCGGGTTATTTAACGCAAACAGGGCGATTACTACCACCATTAGAAAAACCAAAATGGAAATGATCCTCAACAAATAAAAGAAATGGGAAAATTCAAATTTCCCAAGGTCAAAAATAAAGGCCAAAAATCTTAAAAATAAAAATTTGAGGATGGTCACTCCAAATAAGATCAAGGTGACGAGCAGCCAATTTAAAAAGAGCTGGTTCAGGTCTCCATCGACAAAGGTGTACCATTTGGAAATTCCTGACCCTTGAATCACCGCCATCACAAGCAGGGTCAAAAGCATGTTGACGATCAGGATATAAAAAATGACATCAACGGAAAAAAACTTCTGAATGGAATTGCTCTCCGAGAAATCCTCCGCTGAAAAAACCGATACTGGGGTAATAATGGATGCCAGCACAAGTGGATAAATCATTTTATAGATCGCAACCAAAAACAATACGATTATCAATGCGAGAAAGTAAAAATCATAAAACTCGGTCTTTGCTCGCTTCTGGGGCAAATTGTCAACCAGTCTCACTTCGGTTTCCGAAGTCTCCACCCCGAAATACCCCTTTATTACGGAAACCTCCTCTTTAACTATTTCTTTTTTGAAGACTGTCAATTCCAAATTCCCTGCATTTGCCATTTTAAAATTCTCCCTCAAAAAAGAACTTGGGACTCGGAATGCCGTGTCCCTGACAGCGTAAAACCAAAGTTTTTGATCCAAAAAAACGGTTGAGGTTGCAGGAATACTGATTTTGAAAACACTAAGCGGGAAATTCTTCACATCCAAGTTGACCTGGATCATCTCTGACAACTGGAATCCATCAACCTGATCTACTGTCTTAAGTTTACTTTCATAATTTTCAATCACCTGGCCTTCAGTGCCAAAATGCAGGCAAAAAATCAATGTGAAAAGGAAAAATAATCTTTTATTGTAAATCATAGTTCAAAACCTTCCGGTGTACCCAAAGTGAATTTTTGAGAAATTGAGCACAAACTCCTGTGCATTGGATTTCCCTAGGGCATAGATGAAGTTGAAAATCCCGCTTCCGGTTTCCAAGCTGATGCCAACTCCTGTAGATACTGGGTAATCCGCCGGAAAACCCTGGACATTGTTTCCCAGTCTTCCCAAGTCTGCAAAAATCAGAAAATAAGAATAGGTATCAAAATAAAATCTCGGCTCCACATTGAAATAGATATAGTTTTGCGCGAAAAAATAATTTTCATTGAAGCCTCTGATGGATTTCAAACCTCCCAATCGATATAGATCGTTGCCAAAAAGATTCTTGCTGTCCATCATCCCAGCAGATAATCCAGTAAATGCACCAAAATTCTGATTGAGATAAAAATATTTTTTCAAAGCACCTTTGACAAAATACTGTACCGTTTTTGCGTCCAAGCCTTCATAGACGCTTTGGGGTATGCCTGTGTTTTGTAAAATGGACTTGTTCCCCACCCCAAATTCAAACTGTCCGTAAAACCCTCTTCTTGCCTGGAAAACATCATCCAAAAGAAACAATTCATATTGGACCCCATAATTATTGAATCTGAAATCCAAAAATTCAGGCAATGTTGTGATTTGACCCAAATCCGAAACCGCCAACAAATCCCCAGCTTGTCTTCTATAAAAGAAACTCAGGTAGCCATTAGCACTGGGCCGATAACCCAAATCCACCCTGAAATCACGATTCAAAAAAGTAGTATCTTCCTTTAGAAGATAAAAAGAGGCCTTTATATCCAGCATCGACCCCAATATGAGCGGTTCTATCCCAGAGACTTTTAGATTTTGAGAGTATTGGCTGAGGCGTTGCCAATTGAGTTGATAATTCCGACCTCTTCCACCGACATTGTAGAGGGCAAGGTCAAATTGTCCGGTGACCAGTAACTTGTTATTTTCGATTTCATTGGGAAGAAAGCCGATGATGCCATCCAAAGTATTCATCCGGCGATCATTTAGGGGAAGATAAAGTATCGCCTCCTCGTTTTGAAAACTCAATTCTGGCTCTCCCTCCCATCGTAGATAGGGAAGATTCTTAATTTGACCGATGCCTTGATCCACTTTTTTTTGGGAAAAAGGATCCCCCGGACGGATCTGGAGCAACTTGGATAAATAGGTGGGGTTGATCTTGGAATTGCCCGTGATGCGCAATGAATCAAAGGCTATGAAAGGCCCAGGATCAAGGTTTAGAGAGGCCGAAAAACCCTTCCCCGCCCTTTGGATACTGTCCAATTTGATGGAGGAAAATGGAAACCCTGAATTTTCCGATTCCCTCAAAAGCACTGCGAAAACTTTGGCCACCTCCTCATATTCAAAAGGCTTGTTCTGGAATTGTTTGACATCAATCCCGGATTTTACCCACAGCAGCGGGTCCACATTTCCCCTCCCGAGATGCAGCCATTCAAACCGCTCACCGGTTTGGATATGGAGAGACAATGTGTCCGAAGAGGAAGACTGAGGCATTGCCAAAGGATTCAGATATCCCAACAATGCGATCTCTTGGTATCGGCTTTTCACATAATTCACCAAGCCCAATGTATCCTCAAAGGCAAGGATTTGCCGCTGGGTGATTCCTCCGGAGAGCTCCAGTTGGAGCCATTTCTTCTCCTGCGAAAAAGCCTGCTGCCCCAGAAGCGAAAGGAAAAATATCAGGAAAAATACCACTTGTTTCAATGTCAGCGCTTTAGTTTGGTTATCTTTGTGTGGCTAAAAGTAAATAAATTGTCCGGTATCTACATTCACATCCCCTATTGTAAACAGGCTTGTCACTACTGTGACTTTCATTTCAGCACCAATGCTTCCCAAATGCAGGAAATGGTGGACATGATCTGCAAGGAATTGATCCTAAGAAAAAACTATCTCCCTTCCGAAAACCCGATTAAAACCATTTATTTCGGAGGGGGTACGCCATCGCTGCTTTCGCTGGCTCAGATGGATCAAATTTTGGAAGTGATTGCGAAGCATTATTCTTTGGCCTTGAAAGAAATGACCCTTGAAGCCAACCCTGATGACCTTCAACCCTCAAAACTACTGGAATTGAAGGCATTGGGTTTCGACAGGCTGAGTATCGGCATCCAAAGTTTCGATGAGCAGATCCTCAAATTCTACAACCGGGCACACAATGCCAAGGAATCAATGCATGCAATTGCGCTGGCAAAACAGGCAGGGTTTCAAAAACTCTCCGTTGACCTTATTTATGGATTTCCTTCCCCCGACCACCAGATATGGAAGAAGGATTTGGAAATCGCACTTGGCCAGGACCCTGGACATATCAGCAGCTATTGCCTGACTGTGGAGCCAAAGACAGCCTTGGGGAATTGGACAAAAAAAGGGATTTTCCAGCCTGCCTCGGAGGATTTTGCTGCCGGGCAATTCGAAATCCTTCAAGACACAATGGACCAATCTGGATACATTCAGTATGAAATATCCAATTTTGCACGGGAGGAAGCATTCGCACTCCACAACACCAATTACTGGAAGGCAATCCCCTATCTCGGGATCGGACCAAGCGCACACTCCTTTGATGGACAGGACCGTGGATCCAATCGGGCACACAATGCCCATTACATCAAAAACTTACAGCAGAATCAACCTGTGTTTGAGGTAGATTCAATGATCCCAATGGACCTTCTGAATGAATATATCCTCACCTCGATCCGAACCATTTGGGGCACTGACCTTGCTTACATCACAGAAAGGTTCGACTTGGATCTCCTAAAGGTAAATCAGGAGATCCTCAATAAACTGACGGAAGAAGGTTTGGTCGAGAATTTAAAAAATCATCTCGTACTGACAAGAAGGGGAAAACTCCTGGCCGATAGTATTGCCGCTTCTCTTTTTATATCATAAATTCCATTTACTTTTGAGCCAAGGATGGAAAAACACAAGGATTTTACGGGAAGGAAAAAAGAGATAGCCCCTCTGAAAGATGCGATTGAGGAATTGCTGAAAGCCTACAGACTCAAGGATAAATTTGACGAAAGGCGCATCATTCAAGCTTGGCCAGAAATCATTGGTCAAACCATCGCCAGCAGGACCAGCTCGATTTATATCAAGGAAAAGAAACTCTTTGTCAAACTCACCTCCGGACCTGTCAAGAAAGAGCTGATCATGAACAGGTCCAAAGTCATGGACCTGATCGAAAAACAGTTTGGCAAAGGTGTGATAGAAGAATTGGTTTTTTTGTAGTGAATTACTTGTCTTGGGCGGCAAACACTTTTTTCATCAAAGCCGTCGACCTTTCCAATGGATTTTCCCGGATTTTCCTTTCTTCTTCCATGACCAATTTAAAAAGCCCATCAATGGCCCTTTCGGTCACATATTCTTTTAGATCTGGATTTATTTTCCTGCTGGTCAAGGGAAGGGAATTATAGCCATTGGCCAAATCACCGTAATATTTGGTTGCACCAACTTCATTCAAGGCCTCTTGGATTTTCGGTTGAAACAAGGCAATCAATTGGGTTTCGGTTGATCTCCTCAGGTATTGAGAGGCAGCATCAGGTTCACCTTTAAGAATGGCAAATGCATCCTGGATGGTCATCTGTTTGATGGCATTGATAAACAAAGGCTTGGCTTCTTTAGCGGCACTTTCTGCACCACGATTGATGGCCAATAGGGCGCGGTCCACCTCTGCTCCAAGTCCCAACTGCCTCAGGGTGTTCTCTACTCTTTGGGCATCTTCAGGCAGTAGAATTTTAATCAGGTCATTCTTGAAAAAACCATCTGTCTGGGAAGCCCTATCTGCTCCATTTTGGATGCCTTGTACCAAGGCTTCTTTTAAACCTCCGGCGACTTCCTGTTGTGAAAGTGGCAATTGCCCGCCCACACCCTGCAGCACTTTGTTCAAGTCCGAGGTGGTACAGGCGGTAAAAAACATCAGCATGATAATCAGGAATGGGTAGGGATTTCGCATGGGAAACTTTAAATATTTTAACATTAATTTATATTTGATCAGGCTAACGTGAACGGGATTATTAAGTTTGTTTTGTATTATTGCGCTTGTCTTTGAATAATGTTTAAAATCCCCAGCATAAATATCGGAAAGATAAGTCTATTGGTTGCCATTTTAACTTGGCTTGCCTTACTTTTTGTAGATATATCAAGGATTTTTGCCGTTTTAAGCCAAATTGATTCGGGTATTTCCATTGAAATTTCCTGGGTTCTGGAAATTTCTTTTTTCATAATGGTGTACATTTTTTACAATGACTCCATCCAAAAAAGCGAGAACAACAATTTTCTGGATATGATTTGGCGGGGAGCCACCACCGGCATTTTGGCAACCGCAGTTTCTTTGTTTATCATGTTTTTTTATTATCTTCTCGGCGAAAGCAGGCTGGCGACTGATCCCCTGCTGTTTAATTTTTTCTACCATGTCAATTTTGCCTTTATCACCTTATTTCTCATTTCAAGCACGCTGTTATGGCGGCATCTGATCCTTTACCAAAAAAACAAGAAGGTTGTCCAACAATGGCAAGCATTTGAAATCACCCTGTTGATCAGTATGTTTTTCATATTTTTCAACAAAAACACGCTTGATTACAGCTTTCTTTTTGGATTGTTTTTTCTCTTGATCTTTGGCACCAGTCTTTCCGCCAACCTGAAGTGGATTCCTTATCTGACTTTCAAGGAGAAATGGAAATCGATCCTGTTTTTGGGCATCATACTGCTCTGTACCAGTTTTCTCTTTTTCCAGTTGCTTTCCTACAGTGAAAGTGCAGATATCTTGGTAAACCTGACGGACAATCTCTTTCTCCTTTCGCTGTTTGGATTCGTCTTTATCTACTCGCTTTTCAGTTTCCTGGTGACGTTTTTCAACCTGCCGACTTCCTCTGTGTTTGAACAAAAACTCTTGGAGGTGATCAACTTCCAGCGGCTAAGCCAATCCATCAAACCAGGGGAAAATGAAAGCCAGGTATTGGACATTCTTGTGGATTCGTGCATGAGTGCAGCCTATGTCGATGCCGCTTGGCTTGAATTGAGACAAGACCATAAGTCCCATTTTATCCATCAGCGGTTTGTGAAAAACAAAGAAAGAAGAGAGCTCTACGAGATGATCAACATGGCAAAACCTTTCTTGGAATTCAACTGGCAGGATCAAGGGAATGAAAGAAAGGTTTTTTATGGTAAAATTCCGCATCCAAAATTCAAGTCTGCCATGGTCATTCCACTGGTGGTCAATAAGGAAACAATGGGCAGGATTTTCCTGGCAAAGGAAGTAAAGGATGGGTTCAACAAGGAAATGATCAACATCATATCCACCTTTGTCGGCCAGGCTTGTATCTCCGTCGAAAACTCAAGGCTACTCAATGAGGCCATCAAAAACGAACGGTACAAGGAGGAATTGAAAATAGCCCAACAGGTACAGCGGAGTCTACTTCCTTCTCAACTCAACCATGATGAGACCTTCGAGATCTTTGGCTTTTCCGAAGCCGCGGATGAAGTTGGTGGTGATTATTATGATACCCATCAAATCGATACGCATCGTTTTGCGGTAATCATTGGTGATGTCTCGGGCAAGGGAACGTCTGCGGCGTTCAACATGTCCCAAATGAAAGGCATCTTCCACAGCCTGGTCCAGATCGATCCCAGTCCCGGCGAATTCTTGATCAAGGCCAACACCGCACTGAGCAAATGCCTCGAAAAAAACCATTTCATTACCACCACTTATTATATCCTGGATACCAAGAACAAAAACATCTACTTTTCGAGAGCGGGTCATTGCCCAACTTTGTTTTTTGATGCCAGCACCGATTCCTGTGAATTTTTACGTGTTGGGGGAATGGGTTTGGGGATTGTCAGAAATAAGCTTTATGAAAATTATGTCCACGAAAACGAAATCCATTATGAAAAAGATGACCTCTTGGTGATGTACACCGATGGGATTTTGGAGGCCAAAGACGGAAATGGACAGGAGTTTGGCTACGACAGATTGAAGGCTTTGGTAAAAGCCAATCATACCCAATCCGCAAAAATAATAAATGAAAAAATCATTCAGGGTGTTTTTGAGTTTATAGGTGACAATGCAATTATCGATGATGATTATTCAGTAATGGTAATTCGTTTCAACCAATAACTTAAGCATTTCAATAGCGTATAAGAAACCATGTTAAGGATCGAAAAAACAATTGTCCAGAAAAGTGTCATCCTCCAATTGATTGGAGAAGTGGATGCCAGCAATTCAGTGGAACTGGATGATGCTATCCAGACATTGGTCCAGGAAGATGCCAAAAGCATCCTTGTTGACGGAACTGGACTCGAATACATATCCTCTGCCGGACTTGGCGTTTTCATGTCCTATTTGGAAGAATTCGAAGAAAAAGAAATCGTATTGGTGATTTTTGGCTTGAGTGATAAAGTCCAACAGGTGTTTCACATTCTGGGCCTTGATCAATTGATCAACATCAAAGAAACTAAAGAGGAGGCGCTGGAAGTCGTTTATGCAAAATAAGTTAAGACTATATTGTGATACGCAACAACTTGCGGAGCTAAGATTGTTTTTGAACGACTTTCTGATCACTACCCCACTACCAGAGATCGAACAGCACCAAGTCACCCTCGCCGTCGAGGAAGTGTGCGCCAATCTCATCATCCATTCCCATGACTGTAATTCCACTGAATTTATAGAACTCTCCGCCAGACAAAGCGAGGAAGGCTTGATTTTCGAAATAAAGGATTATGGTGTTGCCTTCAACCTTTTGGAATACAAAGAGCCTGAATTGTCCCGTGTCATCAAAGAAAAAAGAAAGGGAGGATTGGGTATTATTTTGGTGAAAAAAATCATGGATAAAATCGAATTTGAATCTTCGGAAACAGAAAACACCTGTCGATTATTCAAGAACCTAAAATCCAAATAATTGTTAATAATTGCTTCTTTCTCCATTCTGGCCCAATATTTCTACATTTTAATTTGTAACATTGCAGTATCATTTTCGGCATGTCACTAAATATGAGCGTCAAACATTTATGTATTGTTATACTGGTTTTCGTCTTTTCCTGTAGCCCCAAAGCTCTAATTCCACAAGAGACCCTACAAGACAATACACCAAAGCCACTTTTAATCATTGGAAACGAGGAAGTATTTTCAGAGGAATTTTTGCACATTCTCTCCAAAAGCCGAGAGTTTCAGACAATGGATGAGAAGCTTACCTCAGAAGAGTTTGAAAAAAATCTAGCCCTTTTCATCAATTTCAAGCTAAAAGTGAAAGAAGCCGAAAACCTCGGCTTGGATAAGGTTGAGGAATTTGATAGGGAATTTGAAATGTTCAAGGAAGACTTGATCAAACCTTTTTTAATCAAAAATTCTCTCCAAGAAGGCGAATTGATGAAAGCCTACAACAGGATGCAGGAGGTCGTGAAAGCCAGCCACATCTTGCTCCAATTCCCAAACAATGCAAGCAGAGAAGATTCCATTGCTGTTTTCCGCATGGCCGAAAAACTAAAAAAGGAAGCGGAGGCAGGTGCTGATTTCAATGAATTGGCGGCCAAATACTCGGATGACCCCTCGGCCAAAGAAAACAAAGGCAGTTTGGGTTATTTCACTGCTTTGCAGATGGTGTACCAATTTGAGGATGCCGCATTTTCCCTCAATCCAGGGGAAATCTCCTCCCCGGTTTTGACCAATTTTGGATATCATATCATCAAACTCGAAGATAGAAAACCAAATCCTGGTGAAATCAAGGTCTCCCATATTCTGGTAAGAACCCAAGCTGGCGACCCTGTTTCCGAAGAAAGAGCCTTGCGCAAAATCGGTGACATCTACACCGAATTGCAAAAACCCGAAAGTATCTGGGAAGAAGTTTGCCAGGCCTATTCGGAGGATTTGGGGACCAAAAATACTGGCGGAAACCTGCCTTGGATTGGTGTAGGAGCAGTACTTCCCGATTTTGAGAGAGTTGCCTTTGCCCTGACGGAAGAAGGTGAAATTTCTCCTCCAGTAAAAACACTTTATGGCTTTCACATCATTCGCCTTGAAGATAAAAAGCCCATTGCACCCTATGAGGAGATGGAAGCTGCCATCAAGTCAAAAATCTTACGCGATAGCCGGTCCGGCTTAATCCAATCCCAAGTATTGGCGATGCAAAAATCAAAATTCGGCTTTGTCGAAAATGAAGCGCTTATCGAGGAAGTGAAAAAGGTGTATACTGAAAATCAAAAAAACAATATTCAGGAAATTGTCTCGCAAAAACAATTGCTGGACAGCGCGCTTTTCACGATTAACGCCAAACCCAAAACGGTTGCTGATTTTTTCGGTTTTACCAAAGCAGACCGCCAAAACGTACGCATCACAGGAGAGGGATACTTCAAGTCTTGGTTTGATAAGTTTATTGAAGTGAGCCTCAATGAAGCAGAAGAAGCCGATCTTTTGGCCAACAATGACGACTACAGGCTCCTGATCAAGGAATACAGGGATGGCATCTTGTTGTTTTCTTTGATGAATGAGAAAGTTTGGCAAAAAGCATTGGAGGACAGCTTAGGCCAACAAAATTTCTTCGCAGAAAACATCGAAAGGTATCAATGGAAAGAACGGGTAAATGCCCTGATCGTCAAAATGGGCAAGGATGAGTCGGCTCCAGCCGTCAAAAAATTCCTTTCCGACAAAAAATTGCTCCCCAATCTTCAGGACAGACTTGAAAACACCTTCTTGGACAAAGATCCTTTGGCATTTACAATGGAGGAAGGAATTTACGAATTGGAGGCACATCCCGTCTTGAAAAAAGCCGATCCGACTAAAACTTTTCAAGATTTGAAAATAGACGGAAAGGTGGTTTTTCTGGTCCTCGGGGAGAAAGTTCCTGCTGGGCCCAAAAAATTTGAGGAGACCAGAGGGAAAGTCATTCAGGATTTCCAGGAATATCTGGAAAAAGACATGGTCAGGATATTGAAAAAAAATTATATCATCAGGATCAATGAGGACGAAAAACAAAGGGTTTTCGAAACTGTGGTCAATAGGTAATTTCCTGCTGTTTGTTACCATTGGGATCAGCGTCACTTCCTGTGACCTTTTCAAATTCAAATCACAGGAAGAACTGGACGAATCAGATCCCATCGTGGCCACAGTGGCCAACCAACACCTTAGAAAATCGGAGCTTTCCTTCGTGAAAACAGAAAGTTCAACTGCAGAAGACAGCATGGAAATGGCCAACCGCTATGTCCAATCTTGGATCAAAAAACAACTGATGATTCGAGAGGCAGGTAAATCCATGGAATTTGATGAGGCGGAAATCAACAGAAAGCTCCTGGATTACAAATATGCCCTAATGGTCTATGAGTATGAAAAAGCCTATGTGAACTCCAAAATAGACCAAGAAATCAGTCCGCAGGAAATAGAGGAGTATTACGCAGCCAATCAAAAAAATTTCACCCTGCGGGAAATCATCGTGCGGACAAATTTCCTCAAGATGGAAAAAGGAAACAGCCAAAACCGGGAACTTGAAAAATTGCTTTCCGGAAACAAATCCGTAGAGGACGTTAGAAAAATCGCACTCAAGGATGCTGTCAATTACTTTCTTGAAGACTCCACCTGGGTCAGATTTGAAGATATTATCATCAACACCCCCCTTGTCTCCAATAACAATAAGGTGCAACTCTTGAAGCAGAATTCATTGATAAAGGTAGACGATGAGGATTATCGTTATTACTTCAAAATATTGGAATACAAATTGCAAGATCAAATTCCACCACTGGACTTTGTCAAAGATGAGATTTCCAAAATCCTGATCAATAAAAAAAGGGTATCTTTAATCGATGCGCTCCAAAAAGAAATTTACAACCGAGCACTTGAAAACAATGAGATTAGATTATATGACTAAGATAAATGGATTGCTGATAATTTTCCTGATGTTCTTTGCGCAGGAAATTTCATTTGCACAGGGTCAAGACACTACTGCGACAGCCAAACCCGCAACACCTACGCCCACTTCGGGTCAGGTGGTGGACAAGATCATCGCAAAAGTTGACAATTACATCATCCTGGAATCGGATCTTCAAAAAGCATTCCTAGAAGCCCAAGGACAGTCTCAGGAAGGTTTCCCAGTACCCACAAGGTGCGAGGTATTCGAATCCTTGATGATCAACAAGCTGATGATGGCCAAAGCGGAAATCGATTCGGTCATGGTAACCGATGCTGAAGTAATCATTCAAGCTGACCAGAGATTTGCCATGGTCATGCAGCAATTCGGGGGAGACGAAGGAACCCTAGTTGAGATTTATGGTAAAACCGGAGAACAATTGAAAAAAGAAATCGAGGAGGCGCTAAGAGAACAGTTGACCGTGCAAAAAATGCAGGGGAAAATCACGCAAGGTCTGGCTGTATCTCCGGCTGAAGTGAGGAAATTCTTCAATTCCATCCAAAGGGATTCCCTTCCGTTTTTCTCTGCAGAAGTAACCGTGGGGCAGATTGTGAAAAAACCCGAAGTCAGTAGAGAGGTAAAAAATGACATTGTCAAACAAATGCTCGAATTCAAAAGGATGATTGGCACTGGAGAAAGTGATTTCGCCACGCTTGCCAAACAATACTCCCAAGATCCCGCCTCGGCCATTCAGGGGGGAGAATTGGGTTTCTTCAGAAGAGGGGAACTTGCTCCCGAATATGAGGCAACTTCCCTTTTATTGAAG